>JBAVZX010000212.1:0-12419 GCA_049589015.1 Phormidium sp.
AAAGTTTTTTCGCAATCAAAAATAGATGTGGTGATAAGTGATATTGGGATGCCTTTGATGGATGGCTATATGTTAATTCAGGAAATCCGAAGTATGCCAGCAGAACAAGGGAGTCAAGTGCCTGCGATCGCTCTAACGGCTTATGCTGGAGATATCGATCGACAACAAGCAATTGCTGCTGGTTTTCAACTACATATTTCTAAGCCTGTTGAACCAGAAAAGTTGATTAAAGCGATCGTTAATTTAACTAAAAGTCTGATCCTAAATCGGCGTTAGTAGGGACACGGCATGAAAGAGATAACGTAAGAGTTGCAAATATTAATGATGCCGTGTCCCTACCCCCAACAACAGACTTATTCAGCAAGCCCTAAATATCAACCACAAAAGTCAACACGGTTTCATCTACTCCTTTAAGTTGTAGTGGACTACCTTTGGTGATTTCGGCTTCATCTAAATAGTCGGCGACTGCGGCTGAAACTAAGATAGAGTTAGGTTCGGCTAAAGCTTGGAGTCGGGAGGCGATGTTTACGGTGGGTCCGATCGCAGTATAATCGGCACGTTCGGAACTGCCAAACATTCCCACTACTGCGGTTCCCTGATGAATACCGCAGCGAAACTGAATTTCCGGGATACCTTGTTCTCGCCAACGTTGGTTAAGTTGATCTAAATAGTAGTGCATTTGTCGGGCGGTGGCGATCGCACGTTTCACCTGTTCGTTTGGTGTCAACTCTTCTGGTGCTCCATACATCGCCAAAACTGCATCACCCATAAACTTATCCACCGTACCACCGTTGGTGAACACTGCCCTAGTCATATAATCCAAATATTCATTTAATAACTCAGCAACGCGCCGACTTCTTAAAGTATTAGAAAGTTGGGTAAAACCAACAATATCGCTAAACAAAATTGTTACTAATTTCGGTTCCGGGCGCAAATCTAAAGACAATTCTCCTGTTGCTGCTTTATTCACTAAAGATGGTGGTAAGAAGCGTTTTAATACTGATTCGGTGAGATATTTATTTAACTCTTGCAACTTTTGTTCATTCGCCTTCAGTGCTAATAAATTTCGGACTGCGGCTAAGAGTTCGCGATCGTTAAAAGGTTTAGCTAAATAAATATCTGCCCCTTGTTCTGTTCCTTCAATTCTGGTATCTTCATCGACTTTTGCGGTTAACAAAATAATCGGTGTTGCCTTAACTTCTGGCAAATCTCGAATCCGCCGAATCATATCTAAACCAGAGAGGATCGGCATCATCAAATCTGTCACAATTAAATCAGGATGCCTTTCTGTAGTGAGGCTTAAACCTTCTGCACCATGTCTAGCTATTAACACTTGAAAACCAGAAGTTCGCAACATTCCTGAAACATAAGCCCGTAAATCACGATTATCATCTACTACCAAGATTGTCGGGGCGGAAGAAGTAGAAGCAGCAACTGGGGAAATTTCTCCTATTTCCGGTTCTCTGCTATTTTCCAGGTTCTCTGAAGCTTCAAAAACCTCTAAATCTGCTAATTCTACAGCGGCGCGATTAACTTGGACTTGAGTTGGTACTTCTAATACTTGATCTAAAGGTAAATGGGCTGTTCCTGTTTGTAACCAAACTGTAAAAGTACTTCCTGCGCCATAAATTGATTCTACAGAAATTTGTCCGCCGTGAAGTTCTACTAACTCTTTAACTAAAGCTAAACCTAAACCGCTACCTTCATAAGAACGGTTAACAGAACCTTCAGCTTGGCGGAAACGTTCAAATAAATGGGGAATTTGTTCGGTGCGAATGCCAATTCCAGTATCTTTAATTTGCAGCCGAACGTGATCGCCTGCTGGTTCTACTTTAATGGCGATCGCACCACCATTATCAGTAAACTTCATCGCATTAGATAACAGGTTATAAATTACCTTATCAAATCTTTCTGGGTCTAAATAAACTTTGGGAGAGGAATGAAATTCTGTTACCAAACGCAAACCTTTTTTATCACAATAAGGACGGAAAGATTCGACAATTTGACCTACCATTACCACCACATCGCAAGGGCGAAAACTCGCCTGCATTTTTCCAGCATCAATTCTTTGAATATCCAATAATTGATTAACTAATCGCAGTAAACGGCGTGTATTTCGTAAAGCAATTACAGCTTGTTGCTGTGGGAGGTCACTTTTTTGGGCTACTGCTGATTCTAAAGGCCCCATCATCAGAGTTAAGGGAGTGCGAAATTCATGAGAAATATTTTGGAAAAATTCGGTTTTTTGCCGATCTAATTCTAATAATCTTTCGGCTTGTTGCCGAGTTTTTTGATATAACCGAGAATGTTGGACTGCGATCGCCGCTTGTGCTGCCACAGCTAACGCCAAATCAATTTCTAGCTGTTGCCATTTTCTTACAGCACTTGCTTCCCGGAGCGTAATACTGCCAATTAATTGCCCATCACAAATCAATGGTACCATCATTAAAGCCCTTGCCGAAGAGCGCAAAGGTAAATCAAACCCCTGCATTTCTGGTAGTGATTCTAAATCATCAATTACCACAGGTTGTTGAGTTTCAATTAACCTTTGTAATACGGGATTAGCGGCAATTGGAACTAAAGATTGGGGCAGTTGAGATGAAGATATAGCTGTTGATTTTTGGTTATTACTATGAGGATACTGAGAATTAAAAGGATTTTCCCCTTCTCTTCGCTTATCTCCATTTTGCCTTTTACCTTGGTTATTTTCTAATTCACCAAATTCCACATCGAAAACTTGTAAACCCAATTCATGAGCATCATATAATCCCACACATTGGACATATTCATCATCTGGTGTCCATAAAGAAAGAGCGCACCCATCGACATTAAGAGCTTCCCCAAGTTGTTTAGTAATTGCGGAAAAAATATCTTTAGGATCGAGACTATAACGAATAGCATTAGTAATAGTATTAACCAAAGCTTCTCGTTTAGCCATTGCGATCGATCTTTCATAAGCGCGTGCTTGAGCGATCGCCAAAGCAGCTTGATCTGCCACCATAAAAACTAGTTGTACTTCATCATCTTGCCAACGACGAATTTCTGTACACTGATGCAACGCCAAAACAGCCGTTAATTCCAATTGGCAAATTAAAGGTACTACCAAAGAAGAACGAATTCCCGCCTCTGCAAAAGCAGCGACTCTTTGTTGTTTTTCTAAATTATCGCCTTGAATTTGCTCATTTGTTGCCACATCCTCAATAACGTGGACATCTAATGTTTCCCAGACTGTTTGAGCCAAACTATCATCATCACCGGAAGCGGTAGTCGGTAATTTTTCTCCAGCGCCTCGCTTGCGATAGACAAAACATTCATCAGCGATCGCATTATCATGACAAGGACGAATAATGCAGATATCTGCCTCCAACATATGTCCGACTGTATTGACAATTGTTTGCAGGATTTGCCGATGATCGGTGCGGGAGCGGATAGTATTAGTAACAGTATTGAGTAAAGACTCTTGGCGCAGGGTACGACACAATTCTTGTGTTCGCGCTTTCAAAACATTATGGGTATCCAAAGCTTGTCGCACTACTACTTGCAACGCTTCTGATTCCCAAGGTTTAGTCACATACTTAAAAACCTTACCACTATTAATAGCTTCTACCAAGTCTTCGACATCAGTATAACCAGTCAAAATAATGCGGATTGTATCTGGGTACTGAGTAGCTGTTAAGCTCAAAAACTCAGTACCACTCATTCCTGGCATCCGTTGATCGGAAATGATTACCGCCACATCACCTTCTTTGGCTAAAATTTCCAAAGCCGCTGTTCCTGATGTTGCTTTTAACACTTTGTATTCGCGATAGAAGGTGCGATACAGCAGATCAAGATTATCTGGTTCATCATCAACAACCAGAAGTTTTGGTTTATTCGTGTTTTGGGACTTCATATAATAATCTCCTGCCTAAGCAAGTCATCCCAGAAAGAAACGGGTTTAGCATGAGCGTGCATTAACTAGTTACTATTTTTAAGCGCGACAAATCCCAAATCTGTTTTATTTTGCCCAAATTAGCTCCTAATTCACTACTCACCACTGACTACTTTGCGCTGGGGTATCCTGACTCAGATATGGGGTGTCAAGAGAATTTCCTGAAACCGGAAGCCTGAGACTGGAAACCTATTCACCAACTATTACCTAAATATAAGGAGAAAACACATTAATGCTGACAAGCGTTAGGCTATTTTAAAGAAATACTAAGTTTAGCATTGCCAATCTCAACTTAACTAGGCAGATAACCTGTATCCTACTTTGACAATTCTATACTTATCTTTAAGTGATACACCCTTTGTATAATCCTAATGCAGTATCGGTGACAATCACTAATTGTAGTTATACTGCCTTCGATTGTTCCCAATTGAACTTAAGGATAACTTGGCATTAGCTTAAGTAAATGTAAAACAGTAAACCGTTGTGAAGCTCTTGTTCTGGTTCCTAAAAAACTTCCAGCAAGAACCGGAGGTAAATTTGTCTGGTTCTTCTCCTTTACAAATCCGTGCGGCTAAACCCGAAGATTTAAGCTATTTAGCGGAAATCCTGGCTAATAGCTTTCACTCTCGTGGGGGTATTGGTGGTTGGTTTTATCCCCTGTTTCGCTTGGGGATATATGAAGATTTGCGCCATCGGTTGCAATCTAGTTCACCGCGTTATGTTTGTCTGGTGGGGATTTACAAGGATTCTCGACTCGGTGACAATCAAGATCAACTCTGGGTTGAGCAAGAGGTAAGGGGGAAAATTGTTGTTGCCCAGGAGACGGATTGTTTGGTGGGAACGGTGGAAATGACGTTGCGATCAAATAATCCTTGGCGGTTTTATAGTTCTTCTGGCTATCCCTATTTGTCTAATTTGGCGGTACAGTCTGAGTATCGTCGCCGGGGGGTAGCTCGGCAATTATTACTGGCTTGTGAGCAAATTGCTTTAAATTGGGGTTATCAAGACCTGTATTTGCACGTACTTGAAAACAACCTCAAGGCAAGAGGGCTTTATTCTCAGTTGGGCTATCGGTTACACCAAGTAGATTCTAATTGGGCTTGTTTGTTGTTGCGAAAACCTCGACAACTGCTGTTACATAAGCGCTTGACTGCTCGCTAGTACAGGACGAGTAAAGTTGTGCTAAAAATTAACTGTTGAAGGTTGACTAATTAGATGATATGGCTGAAGAATACGAAAATCTTACTGCTGCTGAAATTACAGAACATTTGCAACATGGTAGGTTGTTGACGATTAATCGCTGTAAGCGTAATGGTTTAATCATCTATAAACCTTTCCATGCAGAGTTTGCTGGGCCTGGGGCTGCTGTTGGTGGTAACTGTGATTTAGATTGTCAAAAAGTGATTCCTGTGGGCAATCTTTCTTTGATTGCTCCAGAAAATTTTGACGATCGCCAAACTGCTTATAAAATTCGGATTCAGTGGCTCCGGTTAATGAAAAAGTCTACGGAATATGATGATCCTTTACAACGATCTGAAAAGTTGATGTTTCAGTTTGAAAACTTTTTTGATTCCCAAACTTTGGAGCAATTACCGGATGAAGCTTTTGCGCTGTTAGTGGGTGTTTTACCTCAAACTATTAAAACACTAAGGTTTAAGGAAGATTAGGCAGAGAAGAGGGAACAGGGGAGAAATTACGGGCTAGTTTGATAGATATTCTGTTGCTATGGTTGTTAGATTAATGGAAAACCCGTCCCTACAATGCAAAACTTGCTAAGGTAGTTTTTAGTCTTTGGATGGTGCGCTGATTTTCTTCTGGTGTGCCTACTGTAATTCTTAATCCTCCACTAATTTGTCTGATCAATGTTCCTTGGGATTTTAGTTGTTGAGTTAATGCGGTTAATTTAGCAGTTTGCTCGTTGGTTGTTGGGGCTAGACGGAGATAAATAAAGTTAGCGGCGCTGGGCCAAATTTTTAAGGCTGGGTGCGCGGATAAACTTTCAATTAGTTGTTCTCTTTCTGCTAAAATTTGGGGAATTGATGCCAGTAGTTCTTGGCGATAATTCATGGCAAATAAGGCAGCTGCTTGGGAAAAACTGGGTAAATTGTAGGGTAAGCGAACTTTTTCTAAGGCGGTTATTAGTTGGGGATGGGCGATCGCATAACCGACGCGATGGGCGGCTAAACGAAAAGCTTTGGAGAAGGTTCTCAAGATCATCCAATTGGGATGTTGTGCTAATTCAGCGGCGACTGTGGTTTGACTAAATTCAAAATAAGCTTCGTCTATTACTACTAATATATGTTCTGGTAAATTCCGCAACCAATTTAATTCTTTTGTTGTTAAAGGGTTAGCGGTGGGGGAGTTGGGATGGACGACAAAAACGACGCGAATTGGTGGGTTTTGGGTTTGATTAATTGCTTGTTGTGCTGCGACTAAATCTATTTCAAAGTTAGTTTCTAAACGTTCTACTGTGACTACGGGAATTCCCAATGTTTGGGCTAAAATGCCATACATGGAAAAGGTAGGATTGGCGATTAAAACTGCACCTTCTCCTTTTAAACAGGTGGCGATTAAAACTGAGCGAATTAGTTCATCGGAACCGTTACCAACGGAGATATTATTTAAGTTAATTTCGGTGGTTTGTGCGGATTCGTTGACATATTGAGCGATCGCATTTTTCAGCGCCACATAACTACCATCAGGATAACGATTATTTTCAATAATTTGCTGATAATTCCAAGCGAGTTTTTCTTTTAATTCGCTAGGTAAATCAAAGGGACTTTCGTTAGAATCTAAGCGATCTATGGTAATGTCTGATTTGACTGGTTCGCCAGATGTACCTCCTGGGTGGGGTTGATAAGCTGTGAGTTGTGCTAAGTCAGAACGAATAAAGTTAAGCATCGGTTGGAAACTGGGAATTATTGTTTAGGTTTAAATTTTACCTCTAAAAGTTGCTGAGTTGGCAGAAGGTGGAAATTTCTTGCCAAATTTCTGGGAAAACATTGGCGAGGGAGTGATCGCTGTCTAGTTCAATTAATTTTATCCAAGGGCGGGAGGCGGCGAAGTTTCTACTAGCTTGAATGGGGATAACTTCATCGTTTATGCCGTGAAGAATTAAGGTGGGAATTTGGCGTTTAATGTCGGTTTCTGAGTATTGTTTTAAGTCGGTTACAAAGTCGTAGCTTAAGGGGAGCGATCGCTTTTCGCCGTAATGATAAACTGGGAAAAATCCTTCTGAATGCCAACTGGCAACTGTTTTTTCTCCCAAAGCGGAAAGCCACAGAGAAAGAAACCCAAAAGCTGGGGCTAGCAAGACTAATTTTTGACATTGTGGTTGTGTTTCGCCCAACCAAGCTGATGCTAATCCACCAAAACTAGAACCAATCAAAGTTACTGGTGTTGGTGAAGGAGGGAAAGTTGCTGTTACTTGATGCAGTTGGCGAGTCATTGTTAAATGAGTAAAATCAGATTGATTTAAGTCAGGAATGGTTAGGGGAATTTGGATTTGAGAAAAGCGATCGCGCAAATAGTTAGCTTTAGCTGAATTAGGGCTAGAAGCGAAGCCGTGCAGATAAATGTAGTCAGAAAACATTCGATTTGAGGTTTGAGATTTGAGAGTTGAGATTTACTCCATTGAGCAATTTTAGCACTGAGACTAAGGGAAAAACTTTTATCTTTGTGGTGGCTGAGTTTGCGGGAAGCGAGAATCACGATTCTGACGCATTCTGACTCTATTTTGTAAATTTTGTGCTACTTGACGACGTTGTTGGGGAGTTAACACTTCTCGCATTTCTAAGAGGCTTTCAAAGCGCAAATTTCCTAGTTTTTGTTTTAAGGCTTCGACTTGGCGATGTTTTTGCCGCAAGCTATCTATGCTAGCGTCGCTTCCCAGCATTTGACCTAATTCAAATTGAGCTTGGCGTAAAGATTTTGCCGATGCCAAAATTTGTCCTTTGTATTTATTACTAATTGTCTGCATTCGTTGAGTTTGTTCTGCTGTGAGATTAACTCTTTGAATCCATTTTGGCACATCTTGATTAGGAGGGTTATTAGGTAGGTTAGGGTTTTGGGAAGTAGTTTGAGAAAGCCAAGGTTTAGGGTTGGCAATGGCAACTGCGCTAATAGATAATGTTAAAAACGCGATCGCAGAAGCACGGCTGAATAACATTGTTTTCTATCTCCTTGTCGTAACTAAATTTGGGGTTTTAGTTGCTGAAAAAGATTTAGCTTCAGCCAGATTAAAGTACTCTTTTTGGATAGTTTCTACTGAGATTTCTGAGTGGTTATTACTAACAACCCCACGCCAGTTATTTTCTAAAAAATCTTCTATTTTGACGAGTTCTTGATGATTTTGGTTGTTGATTTTACTCGGAAGATACTTGTAGCTTTTAACGAGAAGATTAGGTGATTGATAATTAGTTTTATTTGGGTTATGGGTAGCAGTTTGCGAAATAGAATTATTGGCGGCAACAGAGTTAATCAGAGAGTTATTTTCGCGCCAATAATTACCAGCCCAGACCAAGGCTAAACTAGCAGCAAGAGCGGGAGGAACTAACCATAATTGACGATAACGAGAGGGATGATTTGAGGAATGATGGTGCAGGTGTGGGGGAGGAGAAGATGCGATCGCTTGAAAAAGTTTTTCTTCCAATTCGGGGGGAGATGGGGGAATTTCTGGGCGATTTTGCCTTAAAAAATCTACTAAACGTTGGTCATCATTTGGTAAGTTGGTCATAGCTGAACTCCTTGTTTCTGGAGAAATTGCCGCATGGCAGCACGGGCATGAAATAGGCGAGATTTAACTGTTCCCACCGGAATACCCAAGATTTCAGCCACTTCTTTTTGCGGAACTTCCTCTAGGTCATGCAAAACTATTACAGCCCGATGTTCTAAACTCAGCTGTTCTAGTGCTCGTCGTACCAAATCCTGATAATGTAGTTGCATCAGATCGGGCGCTGGCGATTGTTTGGGATCTTGGGTTTCTAATTTGGCATGAAAATTGCGCTGTTGGGCAAATTGCCGTCGTTGATCGCAAGCTACATTCCAAGTAATACGATAAAGCCAGGTAGAAAATTGCGCTGTCTGACGTAGTTGCGGTAAACCTTTCCACGCTCGCAGGAACACTTCTTGCATTAAGTCATCGAGCGCGGATGTTCCGCAAAGTTGGTACAGTGTGGATCTGACTCGCTGGTGATAGCGCTGATAAAGTTGGCGAAAGCTTTGCTGATCGCCTTTTAAGCACTTTTCTGTTAAGTCCGAGTCGGATAGGTCTTCAGTTGACACACCTACACCTGGCACAAGATACACCGATGGTTTCTCCCTCACCCGTTTTTGTACAGAGTTTAGACTGAGCAAATGCGATCGAGGTTCAATTGCCGCCAATTCAATTTTAGATTAATTAGGGACTGGTGATTGGGGATTGGGAAGGGGAAAAGCAAATGTAGAGAGGTTTCATCTCAGATCTTGCAGCAATGGAGGTAGAACCTCCATTCACCTCGTTCCCAGGTTGAACCTGGGAACGAGAAACAGAGGCTCTGCCTCTAGGTGCAAGATCTCAGTTATCGCAAAGTAACGAATTCTTCAGCTGTGGAAGGATGAATTCCTACTGTAGCATCGAAGTCTTTTTTAGTTGCGCCCATTTTCAGAGCGATCGCCACACCTTGAATAATTTCGGCAGCATTTTCCCCAATCATGTGAGCACCTAAAATTTTGTCGCTGTTGCTATCAACTATTAATTTAACCAGAATTTTTTCATCTTTTCCGGTAAAACTATGGTACATGGGACGGAACCGAGCCTGATAAACTTTCACAGCATCGCCATATTTTTCTTTAGCCTCTAATTCGTTTAAGCCAACTGTGGCGGCTTCTGGTTGAGAGAACACGGCAGATGCTATGGTATCATGGCTAAAAATCCGGGGATTCTCGCCAAATTCAGTATCAGCAAAAGCCCGACCTTCGTTAATAGCAACTGGGGTTAAATTAATTCGGTTAGTGCAATCTCCGACTGCGAAAATGTTGGGTTCTGTGGTGCGGCTATATTCATCAACTTTGATAGCACAATTGACAGTGTAACCATGCAAATTGGGCAAATCAGGATCGTCACACTGGACAATTTCCACGTTAGTATTTTCTAAACCGAGGTGGGCGAGATGGGGGGCGCGACCAATGGCAATTAACACTGCATCTACGATAATTTTCGCTTCAGTATTTTTTTCTTTGTCCAAATAAGTAACTTCTAAACCGTCTGATACTTTTTCAATTTTTGGCACATAAGTATTAGGGACAATATTAATACCATGCTTAATCATGGCATCCTGAACGCCGCTGCGGATATCTTCATCGAAACCTCTTAAAAAACGATCGCCACGAATAAACTGAGTAACTTCGCTACCGAGTGCATTCATAATGCCGGAAAATTCTACAGCAATATAACCTGCTCCAATAGCAGCAAAACGCTTTGGTTGTTCAGGCAAAAGAAATATTTCGCGAGAAGTAATAGCATATTCGGCTCCCGGAATATCAGGTTTAATTGCTTCTCCGCCCACAGCAATTAAAACTTTATCAGCTGTTACTTTGCGTCCATCTACTTCTATGGTATGAGGATCTAATAACGTAGCATCTCCTTGAATTAATTCAACCCCAGCTTTTTCCAGGAAACTAATGTGTAGTTTACTCAGTCGTTTCACTTCGTTATCCACACTAGTAACTAGTTTTTTCCAATCAAAACTAGGTTGGACTTGACTCCAACCATAACCAACTGCATCTTCGTAATAATGAGCAAATTTGGAGGCGTAAACCATGAGTTTTTTCGGTACACAACCGCGAATAACGCAGGTACCACCGACCAGATCTCGTTCAGCTATGGCTACTTTTGCGCCGTAGCCAGCAGCACGTTTGGAAGCTGCTAATCCTCCAGAACCAGCACCAATGACAAAAAGATCGTAATCGTATGACATAAATTGTTATGCTCCCTAAATGAACATTTGTACAAGTTTTATTCTATGAGTTGGCTGATTCGTTTTGGTTTGAGAAAAATAAAAACTCCGAAGATAATTACCCTGAGCTTTATTTTAGGTTGTGTTTTGTCTGTGATGCCTGTTTTAGCACAATCAAATTCTACTGCTCCTGTTACTCTTGATGGAAGACAATTATTTAAGCTTAGCCAATTAAATGAGTTTGGTGCCGAACTTCGAGCTAATAATGCTAATCAAATCCTAAATCAGGCTGTGGCATTAGGCAACCCAGCGGAGGTAAAGGTGCAGGAAATAAATAATTTTCCTGTAATTCAGGTAAATGGCACTAATTTAGTCACAGTTACGGATAAAGATGTACCAGTTGGAGTTACCAAAGAGGAGCAAGCAGAACGGTGGCAAAATATTGTACAAGACGCTATTACGCAAGCGCAGAAAGAAAGAAGACCGGGATATACTCGTTATGCAGCATTGGTTTCTTTGGGATGTGTTTTGTTAGCAATATTTGTTACTTTGTTGTTAGGTTGGTTGTGGAAATATTGGTTAATTCCGTTACTTCCTACGCCAGAAAGAGTCAGGGAAACTGCTGCGCCGCCCAAAGTTCATTTATTAGCAAAACTAGTTTTAGGATTACTGCGGGTGGGAGTTTGGTTAATTACTTTGCTGTATATTGCTAATCTGTTTCCCCAAACAAGATTATGGAGTCAAAGAATATCTAATATTATAGGTTACACTTTAGCAGAACCCATTGTTAATTTAGGAACTAATTCCTATTCAGTGATTCAACTTTCGATTCTAATTGGGTTATTGTTGGGTCTTTTATCACTGACTAAAGTTGCCAGAAACTTGTTGCGATCGCGTGTGCTCCTTTTTACCGGAATGAACCGAGGAGATCAAGAGACGATCGCCACTATTGCCAACTATACCTTAATTAGTATTGGCACAGTTTTATTGTTACAACTTTGGGGACTAGACCTCAGTTCATTAACAATTTTTGCCGGGGTTTTAGGTGTTGGTATTGGTTTAGGCTTACAAGGAATTGCCAGAGAATTTGTCAGTGGATTAGTAATTATTTTTGAACGACCTATTCAAGTTGGAGACTTTATCAACGTTGGAGAATTTATGGGAACAGTAGAGCGCATTAGCGTCAGAAGCACTGAAATTCGGACTTTAGAACGACTTTCCATTATTGTTCCTAATTCCCATTTTCTAGAAAAAGAAGTAATAAACTGGAATCATGGTAGTCCAGTTGCTTTAATTAAATTACCTGTAAGAATTGCCTATAATTCTGATTTAAAAAAAGTGCGTCAAGCCTTACTTGATGCAGCTAATAAACATCCTGATGTAGTATCAGATCCTCCACCTAATGTACTTTTTAAAAGTTATGGTGAAAATTTCTTAAACTTAGATTTAATTGCTTGGATAACGGAACCCAGAAAACAGTTTTTAATTAAAAGTGATATTTATTTCTGCATTGATGAAATTTTCCGAGAACGCAACATAGAAATTCCCTATCC
>JBAVZX010000213.1:0-5798 GCA_049589015.1 Phormidium sp.
CAACTACGTACATATTAGGTTCCTGATGTCCAGGAATTCATGTATTCGATTTGGTCGGATGTTAAGCTGTCAATGCTAATACCCATTGCTTGTAATTTGAGACGGGCAATTTCTTTGTCTAATTCCACAGGAACGGAGTGGATACCAGCTTCTAATTTGCCTTTGTTTTTCGCTAAATATTCGCAAGATAAAGCTTGGTTAGCAAAACTCATATCCATTACAGCGCTGGGGTGTCCTTCGGCGGCGGCTAAATTCACCAAACGACCTTCGCCAATTACGATTACTGACTTACCATTTTGTAAGCTATATTCTTCAGTAAAGTTTCGCACAGTGCGAACTTCGGTAGATTTTGCTGCTAATGCTTTGAGGTCAATTTCAATGTCAAAGTGACCGGAATTGCAAACAATTGCGCCATCTTTCATGACATCAAAATGTTCGCTACGAATGATGTGTTTATTGCCAGTAACGGTGATGAAAATATCGCCTAAAGGTGCAGCTTCTGCCATTGGCAGAACGCGGAAACCATCCATTACGGCTTCAATTGCTTTGGTGGGGTCAATTTCGGTGACAATTACATTACCACCCATGCCTCTGGCGCGGAGGGCGCTACCTTTGCCACACCAACCATATCCGGCAATGACGATGGTTTTTCCGGCTAATAAAATGTTGGTGGCGCGAATGATGCCATCTAAGGTAGATTGTCCGGTACCGTAGCGGTTATCAAAGAAGTGTTTGGTGTCTGCGTCGTTGACGTTAATGGCGGGGAAGCTTAACACGCCATCGCGGAACATGGCACGCAAACGGACAATTCCTGTGGTAGTTTCTTCGGTGGTGCCGATGATTTCGGAAAGTTGGTTTTGCCGTTCTTTGACTAGGGTGGCTACTACGTCGCAACCGTCGTCGATGATAATATTCGGACGGTGGTCTAAGGCAATGTTGACGTGACGGGTGTAGGTTTCTGCGTCTTCTCCTTTGATGGCAAAGACGGGGATGCCGTATTCTGCAACTAAACAAGCTGCTACGTCATCTTGGGTGGAGAGGGGGTTGCTGGCAATTAGCAAGGAGTCTGCGCCCGCTGCTTTGAGTGCAATGGCGAGATTTGCAGTCTCGGTGGTAACGTGGCAACAGGCGATTAAGCGAATCCCAGCTAATGGTGTTTCTTTGCCAAATCTTTCTCTGATTTGCTTTAATACTGGCATTTCCCGTCCCGCCCAGTCAATGCGTTGTTTGCCAAGGGGGGCGAGGGAAAGGTCTTTGACTTCGTGCTTGATTTGAGTTGCAACCATAAATTTAATTTCTTCTTACCTAGAACTTTCTAGCATAGTATCTTTTTGTTGTCCCGAACTCTGTGATTTTGGGGGTGATGTGAGTAAGATTTATGACGAAACTCAGGAAATCTCTCTGTGGATGATAAACTTTATGGACAAAACTAAGCTTGTGATCGATCGCTCTATTGTCTGTTGCTTATCTCTAGCTTGTATGAAACTGCCTAAGTTAGTTGTGATTCCGATTTCTGCTGCTTTACTGAATTTGGTAAGTTTTGCTAGCAGTGATACTGCATTATTTGCTCAACAGATTAATCCTAGTCAACCTGTTCCTCGTCTTCCTCTACCGCCAACTACGCCTCCTCCTCCTTTACCTACGCCGGAAATTTTACCTCCTCCGTCGGAGTTGTTGACTCCGCCTTCTGCTGCGCCAAGTGTTCCTGAAGCTTTACCTAGTGATATTCCTGGGGAAATTCAGGTGGAGGGGTACGAGGTTGAGGGAAGTACGGTTTTTAGTAAGGCAGATTTTGATAAGGTTTTGCAACCTTTTGTGGGGAAGATTTCGTTTGCTCAGCTGTTGCAGGCGCGATCGGCAATTACTAAACTTTATGTGGATAATGGCTACATTACTTCTGGTGCGTTTATTCCGCCGCAAACTCTCACGGGTGGAATAGTCAAAATTCAGGTGGTGGAGGGTTCGGTTGAGGAGATTCGGGTTACTGGTACTGGGAGGTTAAATCCTAATTATGTGCGATCGCGTCTTCGATTAGGTGCGAAAACTCCTTTAAATGTTAACCGTTTGTTGGAATCTTTGCAACTATTACAATTAAATCCTTTAATTAGAAATATCTCGGCGGAACTTTCGGCGGGTACTCGTCCGGGTTTAAGTGTTTTGGAAGTAACGGTTAGACCGGAAAGAACTTTTAGCGCCACAATTGGTTTAGATAATAGTAGTCCTCCGAGTGTGGGTGTTTTTCGCCGCCAATTAAGTATTAATCAAGCTAATTTAACGGGGAATGGTGATACTTTTTCGGTTAATTACTCGAATACTAATGGTAGTAACCAATTAGAAACTAATTACATTTTTCCGGTGAATGCTCGCAATGGTACGATTCGTTTGGGTTTTGATTGGATTAAAAGCAGTATTATTGAAGAACCTTTTGATCAAGTTGATATTGGGGCGGTTTCTTATGATTATCAATTGTCTTTTCGGCAAACGATTATTCATACGCCGAATAAAGAGTTAGCCCTTGGTTTAACTTTGAATCGTCGCGAAAGTAATACTACTCTTTTGGGTGAACCTTTTCAACTTTCTCCGGGTGCAAATGACAAAGGACAAACTCGCCTTGCGGTAATTCGATTTTTTCAAGAGTGGACGCAGCGGGAAAGTCGATCGGTTTTTGCGGCTCGTTCTCAGTTTAGCTTAGGTGTTGGGGCTTTTGATGCTTCAATTCGAGAAAGTGCCCCTGATGGTAGATTCTTTTCTTGGCGCGGTCAAGCACAATGGTTACGTCTTTTAGGAGGAAATGCTGCTGATCCTTCTGGTTCTCCTATTTTATTAATTAGAGCAGATATGCAGTTATCCGATCGCCCTTTAGTACCTTTAGAACAATTTGCTTTAGGTGGTTTTGATAGTGTGCGAGGATACCGTCAAGATTTATTTCTTGCGGATAATGGGATTTTAGGTTCTGTGGAAATTAGGATACCAGTTTATCGGTTGCGCGATCGTCCTGGTGTGTTCCAAATTATTCCTTTTATTGATGTGGGAAAAGTTTGGAATAATGGCGATCGAGAAAATCCTGACCCTAGTACTTTAGCTTCGATTGGTGTGGGTTTACAATGGCAAATGGGCGAAAGATTACGTTTCCGTTTTGACTATGGTTTACCTTTAGTTAATGTCGGGTTCCAGGAAAGGACTCTCCAAGAACAAGGTTTTTATTTCTCGTTTCAATATAATCCCTTTGCTAGAGATTAGAAATTGTTGATTTCGTGTATCATAGTTCTGGCCAAAATGCGATTTCTTATTTTTAACCGCAGATGAAAGATTCCGATTTTTGCCAGAAGTCCTGACAAGGAACCCAATTTTCTAATTTGCGGCTAAATTGGTAAGGAATAGGTCTGCAAGGAGTTGTGATGCTGCAAGCAGGACATTTGTTACAGGGAAGATACCAACTGCTAGAAAGTGTGGCGCAGAATGCAGGAAGACAAACTTGGATTGCTGTAGATCAGGGGGTGTCGCCAGAGTCAAAAGTAATTGTGAAATTTTTGGCTTTTAGCCCGGAAATGCAATGGGAAGATTTTAAACTTTTTGAACGAGAAGCGCAAGTTCTGAAAAATATTTCTCATCCGCGAATTCCCAAATATCGGGATTATTTTTCTGTAGATAAGCAGGTTGGTTCTGGTTTATATTGGTTCGCGTTGGTGCAAGATTATATTCCGGGAAAGTCGCTGCAAAAGTTGCTCGAGGAAGGGAAACATTTTACTGAATCACAGGTGCGATCGCTAGCCGATCAATTATTAAGAATTCTCTGTTTTCTTCACGAACTTTCGCCGCCTGTGCTGCATCGGGATATTAAACCCAGTAATCTGATTTTAGGGGACGATCGCAAATTATATATAGTAGATTTTGGGGCGGTGCAAGAACAAGGTGCGGTGGAAGGTGTGACTTTTACTGTTGTGGGTACAGCGGGTTATGCGCCTTTAGAACAATTTTGGGGAAAAGCGGTTCCGGCTTCCGATCTTTACTCTTTGGGTGCAACTTTAATTCATGTTTTAACAGGTGTTGCGCCTGTGGATTTACCGCAAAGGAATTTAAAGATTCAATTTCGCGATCGCATTAGTATTAATCTTAATTTTGTTTATTGGATTGAAGCACTCACCGCACCAGATTTAAGCCAACGTTATCAAACCGCACAACAAGCTTTAACTGATTTAAAAGTTCATCGTTATTTGAACGCACCCCTACAGAAAATTTCCCTATTTCCTGAAAGTAAAGTTCAACTTTGGCAATCTCCTTCTCAGTTAAAAGTTGAAATTCCCGGACGAGGTTTTCTGATTTTTGCTGATGGGATTACTCTGGGTTTAAAATTAATTTTGGCAGGTTATTCTTTTTTTAGTCTTTTAGTTGTCTTTCTGTTATTAGGTAGCTCTATCGCGGTCATTTTGAGTGCTATTATTATCAATTTTTTTAACTTTTCTTTAGCCGTTCTACTAGTGACTATGCTAGTTTTTACATTTATGATTATGGAAAAATTTAGCTCATCATTGAGTAAAGAATTATCTAAATTACTATCTCACTTTCAGTTCCGTAAGGTAAGATTAACAGATTATTGCATCTTTGGCGATCGGCAAAATTTGGTATTAGAACAAAAGTTATGGGGGTGGTGTTATTGGCGACATCGCTTACAAACAAATCAAGTTAAGCAATTCAAGTTGACCAAAATTCATGGAATAATTCTGGAAACCGAGTTTTTAAACTATGCTTTTGGGGAAGACTTAAATGCGGCGGAAAGTCAGTGGTTAAGTCAACAAATGCAAGACTGGCTTGAGCAATTGTAAACTGAGGAAAAGCTGATGCTAGATAGGCAACAAATTTATAGCGATCGCTATAAATTAAAACAACAATTAGCCAAAAATGCTGGACGACAAACTTGGTTAGCTGAAGACATTTTAGCAGAATCAAAAAAGTTAGTTATCGTTAAATTATTGGCTGTTAGTCCCCAAACAGACTGGCAAGAAATTAAACTCTTTGAAAGAGAAGCTCAAGTTTTAGCTAATCTAAATCATCCGAAAATTCCTCAATACCTTGACTATTTTTCTATTGATGAACAAGCAAGTTCCGGTTTACTCTGGTTTGGCTTAGTACAACATTATATTCCTGGCATTTCATTACAAGAGATGCTCAACCAAGGCAGAAAATTCTATCCCCCAGAAGTGCGTTCTTTGGCGATTCAAATATTAGAAATTTTAATTTATTTGCATGAATTAAGTCCGCCAGTATTGCACCGGGATATTAAACCTAGTAACTTAATTTTAGGCAAAGACCGCAAAATTTATTTAGTAGATTTCGGTGCAGTTCAAGATAAAGCCAAAGCCGAAGGAGTTACCTTTACTGTAGTTGGTACTAATGGCTATGTTCCACCTGAACAATTATGGGGAAAAGCAGTTCCCGCATCAGATTTGTATGGGTTGGGAGCAACTTTAATTCATTTATTAACCGGGATATCCCCGGCTGATTTGACGCAACAAATGCAAATTAAATTTACTGATAAAATTGTCTTAAGTCCTGGCTTTAACTGTTGGTTAGAAAAGCTCACAGCCTCAGCAGCAGAAAAGAGGTTTAATTCTGCTAGAGAAGCATTAAAAGCTTTGCAAGAACCTGTTTTAGTCAGGAGAGATTTTTTCAAAAATATGGATATTAATACTAATAAACCAGTCGATTATGGTCGGTTAGTGTTTTTATCTTTGAGTGGTTTTGCTTTAAGTTTTTTCGTTGTTTTTGGCATTGTTTATACTTTTGTCTATAGTATAGAG
>JBAVZX010000214.1:0-4097 GCA_049589015.1 Phormidium sp.
CCGGGATGATAAGTAGAGGAATTGAATCATCTAGAGTGGGACAAAACCCACTCTAATTCCTCCAACTCTGAAGCTAAAGGGGGTCAGCTGATGAGTTTATTATTCCGTTCCAATGTGGAAATGTTCACAGAACCAAAGCGAGGTACTGTTACACAAACAATAACTCCCCATCAACGTGGTAGAGTGAAGGCAATGGGTAGCTATTGGCCAGCTGAATTTTACCAAGCAAATCGGCAAGAGCATCTACTTCCTGACGCACCAATTTTAATAGTTGGAATTAGGGATATCACGCTATTAGTGATTCCGGTTTCTTAAGCCAAGTTAGGTAAAAGAGATTATCAACAGATAAAATTCCTAAATTTTCCCTGTTGATAATCCTCGAAACCTATTAGATAAAGTAAAAATGCTTGCCTATCATCCTGTTGGGTTCAAAGAACTTGGCTTAATTTCCAGCGCCAATTTTGAAGCTTTCCCTTTCCCTTTTCCTAGTCAACCAATTATTAATCTGATACTCGATCTAGAGTATGCCAAAAAAATTGCCCGTGATTGGAATACGAAAAGTAATGGTTGTGCTAGTAGTTTTGTTACACAATTTGAAGTAAATGACAGTTACGTTAAAAAATTTTCTATGCAACCTGTAGGAAACAAAAATTTACCAGATTTGTCGATAACAGCAGAAGAATTAACAGAGTTAAATCGTCATATTACTGGTGAAATTAAAGTTGTCGATGCTTACTATGGCGATGATTTTTGTGGTGAAATTGACCCGAAAACCAATTTACCAAAAAGCTTATAAATCTCAGCTTTTAGGTAAAAAGTAGGGTGCGTTACTGCTGCACCTAACGCACCATTCATCTAGCGGATAGTGCAAGCCCAAGAAATAACTTTACAAGCCCCTGTTCCAGATTCAAACATGGCGTTTGCTTCAGCTTGTTCGTGAGTTGGGTTCGATCGCAAAAACATTAAGATATCTTAATCAAAAGATTTTTAAAAGTCAAAAAAGCAGGTAATGTTATGAGTAATATGCAATCTGTATACAAACTTATCGCCTTAGAAGTGCAACAGCGACTCGCGGAATTAAATTTGACCGATTTTGACTCACCTCTACCTATAGGTAGTAGTAAAAAAGTTAAAAGGCTTTCGCGAAAGAGTATGCAATTTTTGCGGAATAGTCGTTTTTATTACAAGCTCAGCTATTGAAAAGAAAATGTAACAACCCATCATAAATCAGTTTTTTGTTAGGTGTATTACAATATAAAACAACCGATTGTGTATCCTTAAGTAAAGGATATGAAACGAGGGAAAAATATTAATTAATTTTGAAGATCTGCTGATGAACAATTCTCGCTTAGTTAAAATTAGCAAATATCTCAGTAAGCATTTACGGCATACACCGGAGGAAATTGGTATTACACTAGCAGAAGGAGGATGGGTTTCGGTTGCAGAATTGATGGAAGCAAGCCAAAAAAATGGGTTTTTGTTCACTCGATCGGAATTAGATGAAGTAGTTGCTAAAAATGATAAAAAACGCTTTTCTTTTGACTCTACTGGCGAATTAATTCGAGCAAATCAAGGTCACAGTGTAGAGGTTGATTTGCAGTTAACTCCAACTTTGCCACCAGATGTGTTATATCATGGAACAGGAGCTAATACAGTGGCATCAATCCTGCAAAATGGTCTGTGTAAAATGTCTCGACATCATGTTCATTTATCCACAAATATTAGCACTGCCAAAAAAGTGGCAACAAGGCATGGTAAACCAGTAGTTTTTGCTGTGGATGCAGCAGCAATGCACAAAAATGGTTATGAATTTTACTGTTCGGAAAATGGAGTTTGGTTAGTCGATCATGTGCCATCTAAGTATTTACAACAGTTGCCAAATTAAAGCTATTGATTAAAATTAGTAAAAATCTCCGACAAGTAGCCACCATAGCAAAGAATTTTAATTATGCCATTTGGATATTTCGGAAACAACAACGAAGAAAACTACAATCAGAACAATCATCAATCAAAAGGTTTATTAGGAGCAGGTTGGCGACCGTTATCCAGAGACTTTAATTTAGAATATTTTTTGCATTTAGTATGGAATGATAACAATGAATTGACGCAAAAAACTGCTGATGTAATTAGTGACCTTGCTAATGCTTTGGGGCGCAATGAATATACTTGGTGGGCTAATCTTTTAAATGTATTTTCCGATAATGTCAAATATGAAGTAGATGTTTTCTGGAATTACTTGACTCCCGAACCCTCAATGCCAGATTACCGCTTCAAAGATGTTTTGACAACGGAAACTCCCATTAATCAAGCAGTCAGTCGGGATAGCATTCCTATTGATTATGTTTTGAATCGTCTCCAAGAAATTACAGTCAAAAAAATTCTGGAAATATTGGGTCGTCCTGACATCATTACTCAGTATTTTATGGAGCGATATTACTATTACCCAGTGTCTCAATTTAGCAACTGGGAACGCTTGGAAACTCCGGGAACAATTTATTCTTATTGGTCGAAGTACCAAGTTTGGTTGCAAATTGAAAGCTATGAAAAGGGACGACGTTGGTATAGTTTAATGGCGAAAGATTTAGCGCCATTAATTAACAAAGCAACTTACAATTCGGCGGTGATTCTCAGTGGATATAAAAGCCGTGTAGGACGGGTTAATAGCTTGTTTTCTATTCGCAGTTTTCCGGCGGATATTCAAAGTTTTACTGATAAAGTTCAGCAAGCAGTTCTTGACCAAAATCAGTTAGCTGTTTTGGTGCATGGTGAACCGGGTACTGGTAAAACTGCTTGGACTCAAGCGGTAGCTAAAGAAATTCTCATGCCTTTGGGTTTTGTAATATTTATTTTGGATCATGATGCGGTGGAAAATTTCATTCCACCGAGTTATTTGGAGCGAATTTGCTTGATAATTAATGAGGCAGATAATTTGGCTCAAGATCGGGGAAGTGCAGCGGCTCAAGGTAATACTAGAACTGAGCATATTTTGAGTTTGTTGGATGGTACTTTGTATCAAAGTGTGATTGAGGAAGGGGGTATTCAGCAGCAACAAAAGTTTGTGGTTTTGTTGACTTGTAATACTACTGAAAGGTTAGATCCAGCAATGTTAAGAAAGGGAAGGGTTGATTTGATGTATGAGTTTGGTCACAAGTTTGTTTGATTTTTTTAACCGCAAAAGATCCAAAGAGCGCGAAGGTAATTAATGTGGATATTCGCAAACTTTTGAATCAAATTGCTGCACAAGAAATGCAGTTACAAGAGACTCAATTTCTTGCACCCTGCGTGGGTGGTGGTTTGGTTCGCACTAGGGTTGCTAATATTATTTATAGTTTTGCTCCCCAACCAGAAAATTTTGAGGGTTGGGGAATTTTTCAGCCTGTTGATGAGAAGTTTGCGAGGGTGGTTGATGAACCAAGTTTACCGCAATTGGCGGAGTATTTGAAGTTATTAAAACCTTTGCGATCGCGTTTAGCTTATCCTTTACGGGGGAAAACTTGGTTGGCTTATCCGGTGAATGAGGGTGATGCTTTACAAAGGTTTGGTATGGCTAAACCTTTGGCGGTACATTTGGTGAGTGAGGGTGCTACTTTTGAGCCAATTATGGCGCGGTTTGATGGGTGTTCTTGGTGGTTTGATGATTACGATCGCCGTCCCGATCCCTTAATAACTGAAAACCTCAAAGAACATCTGAAAAATGCTGCTTCAGCGGAAGAATTGCGCTTTAAAGGTGTTACGCCAGAAATGCGATCGCTTTATCAATTAACCACTAAACAAACCCAAGACTTTGCCACAAAAACAGATGAACAACGTCTGCGAAAAGCTTTAAGAATGGGTGGTGGAGAAATGCACGAATTTCGCGATCGCCAAGATCATTGGGTAGTAGAATGGACAACTGCTGATGGTCAACGTCACACTTCAGCAATTTCTAAAAGTGACTTAACAGTTATTAGTTCGGGAATTTGTTTGAGTGGACGCGATCGGGATTTTGATTTACACTCTCTCGTCGGTGTTATGGAAAATCGGGATTAAATATTAACCGCAGATGAACGCAGATAAGAATTGATTAGACTGCTGATAAAAGTCCAAAATTTCGTTTT
>JBAVZX010000215.1:0-2197 GCA_049589015.1 Phormidium sp.
CACCCAAGGAATTGAATTAAAAGACTTTCTTTATCACAGTTACGGCATTCGTTATTGGGATCGCAAACTTAACCGTCATAATTGGCATTCTTTAATTAAAGAAGGGCAACCTTATCCGATGAGCGAACCTGTAGAATTATTGTTGGGCGCTTCAGTGGAAAATCAACCCAGCATTGAATTAATTATTGGCGAATTAGGCACACAAAGAGGTGCTACTGAAATTTACTTTGATGGCGATCGCTTAGTGACTCGTAATTTCGCTAGTGGCGAAACCCAAGTTAAAGCCTTAAACGATCGCCAAGGTGCCCGAACTATCGCCCAATTAACACCACCTGGATTTCCGGGAAGCGATCGGATTAAACTACTTTTTCAAGTTGATTCAGAACGCTTTCTCAGAATTACTGTCGAAGATTTATTTACCAAACAAACCCTATTAGAAAATCAGCCAGTAGTTCAACTTAGTTAATCAGTAAGATTGAATTGTAGAGACGTTTCATGAAACGTCTCTACGAGGGTTTTAGAGCGATCGCAAATCTAAAATCCTCAACTTCCTAACGTCGAATTACCACCTTTGTTCCTGCCCCTGCCCAATTAAATAATTGACGGGCTGAACCCACTGGTAAATTAATGCAACCATGACTCATTGGAGTACCAAAGCGATTATGCCAATAAGCCCCGTGAATCGCATAACCTCCAGAATAGAACATAGTATAAGGAACATTAGGAGCAACATATCCCCGTCCCCGCATTGTTTTTGCCCGATACTTTCTTTGAATTGCATAAGTACCGACACGAGTAGGAGTACCACGTTTACCACTAGAAATGCGAATCGAGTAAACCCTTCTGCCATTTTGCCAAGCATATAAACGTTGGCTAGATAGATTAACTTCAATCCAACGACCTGACCCACCCCTGCTTGACTTTGATGCAGCCGAAGTAGGTACAGACCAAGCAAATAAACTAGTGATAACTAACGCTAGACTTACCCAAAAAACACCTGAACGACGTAACCAAGTAGCGCGAATGATTGTTTCCATAATTTCACATCCTCCTTGGCATCTAGATTACTGCATAAAGTTAAAAAAGCAAATTAAAAATTTAAAACCTAATCTTAACAAATTGCCAAGCCAAAGGAGTAATTGGTGCAACTTCCTTTGGCTTGGTTACTGTTAAGTATGTAAAAATTTTCGATCCAAATTTAAAACTTAATTACAAATCTAAAATAAACCTTCCTAACTTTCCCCTAACGATGTACAATCACTGGCGTTCCCACAGCAGCCCATTGGAAAACTTTCTCTGCTTCTGAAACTCGCAAATTCACGCAACCATGACTAACTGGCGTACCAAAACGGTTATGCCAATAAGCTCCATGAATTGCATATCCGCCAGAAAAGTACATAATATAAGGAACATAAGGAACGTTGTAACCTGGCCCTTGCATTCTACCAGATACCTGCTTAGATTGGACTGTAAAAGTACCTGTAATCGTAGGAGTTGCAGACTTACCAGTGGAAACGGTTAAAGTATAAAGTTTATTTGCTCCTTCCCAAGCAATCAGTTTTTGTTGAGAAAGATCAACTTCAATCCAACGTTTTTCTGACTGTTGCAATGTGGCTATTCTTTCTGCAATAATGCTTTCTTGGTTTCGCATATTTTGGGCTACTGTAGCTGGTATTGACCAAGAAAATAACGCCGCAAACGTTAATGTTGTACTTACCAAAAAGCCGCTGCAACGACTTAAGGTAGTAATTCTGCTGTTCATGATTTGCTACCTCATTTCCCAAGAGGAAATCTCTATATTTAGGTTTCCCTTTTCTGAGGTATAACTACATTTTTGCTATGTAAATTCCTGTAAATGTTAGAGGATTGGGGATTGGGTACTGTCTTTCTTCTTCTTTCTTCGTGTTCTTCGTGTCTAAGTGCTACGCACCGCTACGCGAACGTGGTTCAAAAAAGTAATTAACCAGGATTGACTATTATCACAATTCCTAGTCCCCAATCCCCAATCCTCTCAATCATGCACAACTACTGGTGTTCCGACATTCGCCCAGTTAAATAACCATGCGGCGTGATTTGGTGCTACGTTAATGCAACCGTGACTGACTGGAGTGCCGAAACGGTTATGCCAGTAAGCTCCGTGAATGGCGTAACCTCGGTGAAAATACATGGTATGAGGTACATTAGGGACATCATAACC
>JBAVZX010000216.1:0-2877 GCA_049589015.1 Phormidium sp.
AGGTTTTGGAGGTTCTACCTCCATTGCTGCAAGATCTGAGTTAGGGCGCAGGGGAGCAAGGGCGCAGAGGGGCAAGAAAACTCAAAATTCAAAACTCCTCCATCCCCCCACCTCTTTTTTGTACCTTCAGGTAGATTAATGTTTACACCAATTTATAGAGGAAATTTAGAACTTAGCAATTTAACGTGATTACTGTGGTGAATTTTAATCAGCCACAGATGAAATTGGGAGGAAAACTAAATATGGATTTTATTGATTTGTTAATAGCTTGGATAGTTAGTGCTTCTAGTTTGCTACTTATTACTAGATTGCCTGTTGGTGTAGAAATTGATAGCCCAGCTAAAGCTTACATTTCCGCAGCAGTTATTGGAGTAATAGCAGCTATTGTTAGACCAATTTTAGGGTTATTTTTCTTTGTGCCTAATTTGGTGACATTTAACTTGTTTTCGGGAATTACCACCTTTATTATTGCGGCTGTAACTTTTGCGATCGCAGCCTCATTAGTCCAAGGTTTTCGCCTACGCGCAGGCATTTGGAGCGCAGTTATTGGAGCCTTAGCACTCTCCTTAGTCAGCAATTTGATTTACAGCATTTTGTAATTTCAATACATGGAAATAGGGCTTCACTATTTTAGTTATCAGGCTTATACTGGTAACTAAAATAGTAATGATAAGATGGCTGAGAAGCAAGTGTCCGAGAAGCTAAGAGTGATTGGAACTTAACTATGACTCAACAACCACCCCTTCCCGATCCAGAAAAAGTTAAGCAAACTGTTACTAGAATGCGCGAAGTTTGTCGCCAATTTGATAATCTTAATTTAGCACTTGACAAACTGATTGCCCAGATAGAAACAGATATTAGAAATAGCCCTTTAACTGCTTATCGCTTGGGAAAAATGAAACCTATTATTAAATCTGAGCAACCATAATTCTAGATACCCGACTTCTTCAAGAAGTCGGGTATCAGGTCAATATTTCGCCAATTGTTCCTTCATTTCAGCTGCATATTGATCGGCATTCAAACCTACTAATAAATGCAATTTATGGTTTGGCAATTGCATAATTCCCTGCACACCCGCAGCTTTTAAAGCTTCTTGATTAATTGCCGAATCATCAGTAACTTCTAAACGCAACCGAGTTAAAGCTACAGGTTCTACATTGCGAATATTACCAGCACCACCAAGGGCTTGAATAAAATCTTGTACCCGTCGCGCCGCATTAGGATCTCGAACTATAGCAGGGACAGAACTATTGTCAGTTAAAGTATTTCCTGGGGCAGTTTCGACTGATGGTAAATCTACGATATCTGCTTCTGGGCCAGCAGTTTTCAGATACTCGATCATATCAGTTTTGAGGTTTTCTGACCTTGGCCCGAAAATTGCTTGGGCGTTGTTACCCACTTCCAAAACACCAGAAGCACCCAAAGCTTTCAACTTAGCTTTGTTTACCTTGGTCATATCATTAACACTGATTCGCAAACGAGTGATACAAGCATCCAAAGTAGCAATATTGCTGCGTCCACCGAAAGCTTTTACTAATTCTGCCGCCATACTCATACCTGCTGCCATGATAGCAGTTCCGCCTTCTACGCCCTCAATTTCATCCTCTCTTCCGGGAGTTTTTAAGTCAAATCGCTTAATAGCAAAGCGAAAAACGAAATAATATAAAGCGGCAAAAAAAGGCCCAAAAGCTAAGATTAACCAGGGTTTAGTACCCAGTTTCCAGAATAAGAAAAAGTCGATAAAACCTTGGGAAAAAGTGAAACCCATCCTACCGCCAAGGGTAACAAATAACCAGTCAGCAAAACCCGCCATAAATGCGTGCATTACATAAAGGATGGGGGCAACAAACATGAAAGAAAATTCTAAAGGTTCGGTAATTCCGGTTAAGAAAGAAGTAAATGCCGCTGAAATCATAATCCCGCCTGTGATGGTGCGGTTTTTCGGTTTAGCGCAGTGCCAAATTGCAATACCTGCTGCTGGTAAACCAAACATTTTAAACAGATAAGCACCGCCCAAAATTCCAGCAGTTTTATCTCCAGCAAAGAACCGAGCAATATCACCATTAACAACTTTACCAGTAACAGGATCGGTGAAAGATCCGATTTGGAAAAAGAAAGGTACGTTCCAAATATGGTGTAAACCAAAAGGTAATAATGCGCGTTCTACTACTCCATAAATTGCCGCAGTTAAAGCTACATTTTTCCCAGAAGCGGCGGCGTTAGCAGCAGCTTGGATAGCGTTACCAATGGGGGGCCAAATGAAACTCATTAAAATGCCGATCGCGATCGCACTCAACCCAGTAAGAATTGGTACAGACCTTTTCCCCGCAAAAAACCCTAAATATTGCGGTAACTGAATGCGAAAAAACTTATTAAACATATAGGCGGCGACACAACCAATAATCAAGCCACCAAATACCCCCGTATCCAGAGTTGGTATTCCTAAAACTTGTTTGAGTTCGCTAGTTGGCACATTAAATAAAGTAGTTGAAGCGGCACCCAAAGAAGCAACAAATACGGCAAAACCCACTGTCGCAGCTAAAGCAGAAACACCATCATTTTCGGTAAAGCCGATCGCCACCGAAATCGCAAAAATCAAAGGTAAATTAGCAAAGATTGAATCCCCTGATTGTCTCATGATCTTTGCTAAAAATTCTGGTATCCACCAAAAGGTTTTTGGGTCACTAAATCTGGCGCTACCAAGTCCGAGTAATAATCCGGCAACTGGTAACACGGAGACGGGAAGCATTAAGGATTTTCCCATCTTTTGTAATAAGGCAAATGCTTTTTTCCACATAAATGTTTTTTTGGTTGGAGTAGATTAGAAAATACCTTTTTCTTTCCTTTGCGTCCTTCGCGTCTTCGCGGTTCAAAAAA
>JBAVZX010000217.1:0-5308 GCA_049589015.1 Phormidium sp.
ATCCGAAGAATATCAATCCCTGATTCAAATCGGGGGAAACTACGGTAAGTTCGATCGCGAGGGCAAAAAGCTATTCATAGAACAATGGGAAGCACTCATGGAGCGCTACCGGATATTTATGAAACGCTTTGAACTATCTGAGGACTTCATGGCCCAAATGACCATGCAACAACTAAAAACTCAGCTAAATCAATTTGGGATTACACCTCAGCAAATGTTCGACCAAATGCACCTCACCCTAGAACGAATGAAATCCGAATTAGACAAACAATCCTAACCAATCTTGTCACTTTGGTAACGAGATTAATTCAATGATTAGCTTAATCGAGAAAAGCGGTAAAGGGCGTTAAATATCTCCTATCACCCTTACCCTTTACCCTTTTCCCCGATCAAACTTCTCACCGCTGGCTTAATTCAACCTAAGCACGGGGACGTTTAAATTTGGAAGGTTGGACAAAGTACTCTACTGGTACACCATCCAAAGCCCGATTCATAAAGTTCCGCCAAATCGGGGCCGCATATTGACCACCCGTAACACCAGAAGCCAAACGTCGGTTATCATCCCGACCTATCCAAACCGCTACAGATAACTGGGGTACAAAACCCACAAACCAGACATCCTTTTCCGAAGAAGTAGTACCAGTTTTTCCCGCAGCTGGACGACCAATACTGGCATTTTTGGCCGTACCGCCATTAATTACCGATTGCATAATACTGGTAGTCGAAGCAGCCGCCCAAGGATCGAGAACTAACTTAGGTTTCGGCGTATTATCTAAGATGACATTGTTCTGAGTATCAGTCACCTGCATAATCAAAGTAGTATCCGACTGCCAACCATTATTAGCAAAAGTCCCATAAGCAGAAGCCATTTCCATTGGTGTCAAACCAATAGCACCCAAAGGCAGAGAAATTACAGGTTCCATTGGGCTTTTAATTCCCAAAGTGCGGCAAATTTCAATTACCTTATCCAATCCCACCGAACGTCCCATTTTTACAGCAGGAACATTACGCGATATCGCTAATGCCTGCCGAATACTCATTGGCCCTGCAAAACTATTATCGTAATTTCTGGGAGCATAACCACGCACCCCATCCCGATAGCGTACCGGAGTATCGTAAACAGTTGAGTTAGGCGTATACTTACCCGAAGCAAAACCCGCATAGTAAACAAACGGCTTGAAAGCAGAACCAGGTTGTCTGACCGCTTGAGTAGCACGGTTAAACTGACTCTTTTCATAATCAGAACCACCAACCATCGCCTTAATAAAATGAGTGCGCGGGTCAACAGCTGCCAATGCCAGTTCCGTTTTCCAGAGTCCCCGACGTTGTAATCTCCGATGTTCGTTAGTAATAAAATCTTGCGCCATGCGCTGGAAATTAATATCAATAGTGGTTTGCACCCGCATTCCACCCTTTTGCACCGCTTCCCGACCGAACTTTTGAATTAACTCTTGCTTCACTGCATCAGTAACATAAGGTAACTGACTGCCTTGGAAAGAAGTCACCTTACCCATTTTTAAAGGTTGCTTTCTCGCAGCGGCTTCCTCCTCTGGCGTAATCCAGTTTAACTCCCGCATTCGGGACAAAACTAAAGCCTGACGCTGTTTGGCTAACTTATAGTGAACAAAGGGGCTGTATTCTTCTGGTGCTTGGATAATACCCGCCAACATTGCACCTTCTGCCAAAGTTAACTCCGAAGCATCTTTGTTGAAATAACTTTCTGCCGCAGTTTGGATACCGTAATTGTTGTGTCCCCAATAGACTTGATTTAAGTACAACTCTAAAATTTGGTCTTTAGCGAGAATTTGTTCGAGGCGAATTGCCATGACAGCTTCTGCCACCTTCCGGCTAAAAGCCTTTTTGTGGGAGAGGAAAACGTTTTTCACCAACTGCATGGTAAGAGTAGAACCACCCTCTACCACATTCCCTTTTTCCCAGTTAGCTTTAAACGCCCGACCAATACTGCTAGGGTTAATCCCGTGGTGTAAGTAGAAATGGCTATCTTCAATTGCTAATACTGCCCGCTTGAGTTCTGGAGAAATTTTATCTAGGGCAACAACTTCCCGGTTAGCTTCCCCGTGGATGCTAGCCAGCCATTTACCTTTTACGTCATAAATGTGAGAAGTTTCAGTGGGGGCGTAAGTACGTAAAACTCTCACATCTGGCAAATTGCGGAAGCTAATCGCAAGGCCCACCAATCCTCCCGCAACAAGGGAAGTGGTTAGCATGGTAACACTCAATAGAGTGCCACCCGTAACTTTGGCAACAGTCTGAACAAATTGAAAACTAGATGCGTTAGTGCCCGATGGCTTTTGTCGGAGTGTGTTAGACGACACGGCGATTTGACTTCCTCAACGCGACAATACTGAAATAAAACTGGATAAATTATCTGGGTTTAGATAAGTAAGTAGTTATAACTGATCTATTCTAAAGACTTAAATTGAGTACAGGAAAGTGGGGACATCTTGATATTTGGATCTGATGATGGACTGCCAAGGTCAAACTGTACCATAAATAACATTTCTTCACCTGTTTCTGGAGAAGGATTGATTTTGGAGGTCGAGAGCGGCTGGATTGAGTTAGCATTGATATTCTGACAAGTTTTGCGCTTAGATGAATCTGGCTGATAATTTTATTTTTGATGTCAACCAGTGAGTTTAGCACCCTCTGGACATTTGGCAAGTATGACTTCTGATAAATCGTTTCATTTTACCCAAGATCTGAACAAGCTGTACCGCGGAATCAGCGAGATTTTCCCCAATGTGCCTGATTCTCAGGATGTGAATGAGAATCTGGGACAAAGGTTAGTACAAACAGACCGACCTTTGCGGGTTAAGCTGGGAATCGACCCCACTGGTGCTGATATCCATTTAGGTCATAGTATCCCCGTTCGGAAGTTACGGGCATTTCAAGATGCTGGACATACAGCGGTGCTGATTATTGGTGATTTTACCGCTAGAATTGGCGATCCAACCGGAAAATCTGAGGTGCGTCGCCAATTAACTGTGGAAGAGGTGGCGCAAAATGCCCAAACTTACTTAGAACAGGTGCGCCCAATTTTAGATTTTGACACCCCTGGACGGTTGGAGATTCGCTATAACTCGGAGTGGTTGTCTAAACTAGATTTGACGAAGATTCTGGAATTACTCGCCACAATGACTGTCGGGCAAATGTTGGAAAAGGAAGGTTTTGATTTGCGCTATAAGCAGCAAAGTCCAATTTTTTTGCATGAGTTTCTTTACCCTTTGATGCAGGGTTATGATTCGGTTGCTGTTGCGGCGGATGTAGAGTTAGGTGGTACCGATCAAAAGTTTAATATTGCGGTGGGGAGAGATTTGCAAAGGCATTTTGGTTTAACGCCTCAGTTTGGAATGTTGATGCCAATTTTGTTGGGTACTGATGGTAAACAAAAGATGTCTAAGTCTTTGGGTAATTATGTGGGGTTAAGGGAAGATGCCTTAACTATGTACTCAAAGTTGGAAAAAACTCCTGATAGTTTGGTGAAAGAGTATTTTGAGTTGTTGACTGATAAATGTTTGGATGATTTACCAAGTGATGCTAGGGAAAGGCAAAAGCTTTTAGCTTTAGATATTGTGTCGCAATATCACGGTGAGGAAGAGGCGCAAAAGGCGCAAAGGGATGCGGAAAATTTGGTGGGGGGGAAAACTTTCCAAGGTGATACTGTTCCTGAGTTTTCTTTGGCAACTGTGAATTTTCCGGCGAAGTTGTTTTATGTTGTGAGTGCTTGTGGTTTGTGTAAAAGTAGTTCGGAGGCGCGAAAGCAAATTCAAGGGGGTGGGGTGCGAATTGATGGGGAACAAAAGACGGATGTAAATTTAACTTTTGATTCTCCTGAGTCGTTGTATGGTAAGGTATTGCAGTTAGGAAAAAATAAGTTTGTCCGACTGGTGCAGTAAAGATGGTGTTAGCAGCTGAAAGGGTAATTGTGCCTTTGGATGTGTCTAGGGAGGAGGATGCGATCGCACTCATAACCCAACTCCCTGATGTACAATTTTGGAAAGTCGGACTAGAGTTATTTGTCAGCACTGGTGCGGGAATTCTCCCCACTCTCAAAGACCGCCAAAAACGCATTTTTCTCGACCTAAAATTCCACGATATTCCTAACACCGTCGCTGGTGCTTGTCGCGCTGCCGGAAAATACGGAGTTGACTTACTTACTATTCATGCTACTTGTGGCAGAAAAGCTTTACAAGCTGCAAAAACTGCATTAGTTGAAGGTGCAAAAGAGTCTGGTTATCCGCCTCCGAAATTAATCGCTATTACCCTCTTAACTAGTTTGAATTCTAGGGATTTAGCTTTTGATTTAAAAGTGCCAATTGAATTACCGGAATATGCTTTGCAAATGGCAGTTTTAGCCAAAGAATCTGGTTTAGATGGCGCGGTTTGTTCGCCCCAAGAAGCAGCACAATTGCGCCAAATTTGCGGCGATGAATTTCTTTTAGTTTGCCCCGGAGTGCGCCCCAAATGGGCGGAAACGGGCGATCAAAGTCGCACTTTTACGCCTAGTGAAGCTATCAAAGCAGGAGCAGATTACTTAGTAATTGGTCGCCCGATTACTGCTGCTACTAATCCTCAAGAATCTTGGACAAAAATTAACGAGGAATTGGCTACTTCTTAAGCATAATTACAAGACAATTCTTTCTTCTTCTTTCTTCGTGTCCTTCGTGTCTTCGTGGTTCAATATAATTCCTTAGTCTAATGCATAATCTTTTTTTACCACAGATATCCACAGATGAACACAGATGGACACAGATAGTATATAAAGATTTTGGCTGTGTAGATAGATTTATAGGAAATGATATGAGAAGTCATAATTTAGTAACAAAGGGAATTTTTTTGTTTTTCCTTTGTTCCCTTTGTTTCATGACTTCGGTGTTATTTGAAAATTCAGCAGCTAACAGCCAAAATTATGTTTGTCCTGCTGATGTGGAAAGTTTAACTAATTTATTATTGCGGGATTTACCCAGTTATGCTAATCGTGTAAGTAGCAAGAGTCGATCGCTAACTAATCCTACTGGAACTTATGTTATTGTAGCTGGAAAAGCGGAATTCGCGCCGTTAACTCTTGGCCCTGGTGTTTACTCACCAGCAGCACCAGTGGAGGGGGAACTTGCGCCAAAGCAGATATTTTTTACTACTTTAGAAAGACAGTATTTGACTAATCGATCGAACTTATTACAAAATTATCATTGGTTATTTTTGGTAAAGAGTGATAGTGGTTGGCGATCGGTAATATTATATTCCCAATTAGGTGCTTATCCTTCAGAAAATGCTCCCACTGCACCGC
>JBAVZX010000218.1:0-2577 GCA_049589015.1 Phormidium sp.
CAAAGGAAGCGATACTTTTGATTTGAGAGCGTTCACAGTCGTTTATGATAAATTGATTCCAGACAAAGAACGTTACTATTCAGGATTAGTAGCAGAAGCTCTCGGTATTCCGATTCACTACTTGGTAGCAGATGACTATAAGCTGTTTGATTTGGTGGAACAACTAGAATTGCCGCGTCCAGAACCGAGAGATTTATCGCTTATAGCTATTTCAGTAGAACAATTTCAGCGCGTGGCAACCCATAGCCGAGTTGTTTTAGACGGGAATGGCGGAGATCCGGTTTTTTACTCTTGGGGGGCGTACTTTCACGTTGTTCATTTGCTGAAAAATCTAGAATTTGGTCAATTGTTGGCAGATTTAGTCCGGTATGTCCGAAACTATAAGCGGCTACCTCAACCGGGTTTGCGTTCAAGAGTGAAGCGGTGGTTGGGTATTCGTCAATCAATTCCACCTTATCCTGATTGGATAAATCCAGAATTGTCAGCTAAATTGGATTTGCCTACTAGGTGGCGACAGTTCCATCAGGAAAAACCACTGATACATCCGATCCGTCCAGAAGCCTATCAGCAGCTTACTTCATCGATGTGGCCCTATCTTTTTGAAAGTTGCGATCCGGGAGTGAATGGTTTTCCTCTAGAGGTGAGATACCCTTTCTTCGATCTACGTCTGGTAAATTACTTATTAGCGATTCCGCCAGTACCTTGGTGTTTACATAAAGAGTTACTGCGGGTAGCCGGGGAGGGTATTTTACCTGAATCGGTGCGTCTGCGTCCAAAATCTCCACTAGCTGGCGATCCTGTAAGTAAACTTTTGCAGCAACCTAGTTTGCCGTGGGTAGATGGGTTTGCGCCTTTACCTACATTGACTAAATATGTAAACCAAGATGCTTTGCCACTGGTTAATCAAATAAAATCAGAAAGAGGTGAAGTTGGGCTTAATTTATATTTAGTTAGTCTTAACTATTGGTTGCAACACTTGAAGCCGATAAATTTTCAAACAACTTACAAAGGAGAAATATCATGTCATTAAATAATGAGAAATCCCCAAGGAAGGAATATCACAGTCCCCGACTGGTTGCATTCGGTGATATCCGTCAACTGACGCAAGCTTCAAATATTACAGGTTTGCGGCAAGATAACGCAAATGGTCTGCCTCCCTTCAAAAGTCAAGCGACATAATAGAAGGCAGTAGGGAGGGCAATATTTTCTTGTATCCCTTCTTTTTGCTATAAAACTATTTATCGTCAGGCAAAACTTGTAAAACTGCTGTGGGATTATTTTATTCTGCTTTTGGGATGTATCTGCATTCTAATTGCCCGATTCCGGGTTTGGTGCCTTCAATCAATATACAGAAGGCGGATTTGCAGATCTGGTTGGATTTAATGCCGCCTTGGTTAAATCAAACCGGATCGCTAGGATCACAAAAGTTGTATGTTAGCGACTTTAAGAGTGAAGATGGTTTGCCTGTATTGATTGTGGAGCAACTGGCTGATAATATTTATTTGCAGTTTACTTACTATGATCGCACTAAATTTATTATTAACAAGGCAGGGACAGAAATCTGGGCTACTTGGCCTGATACGTTAACTTTGGAAGATACAGCTACTTATTTATTAGGGCCAATATTGGGGTTTGTATTGCGGCGACGGGGTGTTGTTTGTCTTCATGGTAGTGCTGTGGCAATAGGTGACGAGTCTATTGCTATAGTTGGTGCAGCAGGTGCGGGTAAATCTACGACTGCTGCTGCTTTTGCAAAAGCTGGTTTTCCTGTACTTACGGATGATGTATTGCCACTATTGGATCAAAAGCAGAAATTTTTAGTCCAATCTGCTTATCCAAGGGTGCGTTTATGGCCCTCTTCGGTGAAAGCTTTGTATGGTGAGGCGGATGCTTTGCCTTGTTTAACACCTAATTGGGATAAACGTTATTTGGATTTAACTCAGGATGGCTATGAATTTCAGCAGCAACCTTTACCTTTGGGTGGGATTTATATTTTGGGCGATCGCACTATTTCCCCAGCAGCACCTTTTGTGGAAACACTACCGAGTCATACTGGTTTAATAACGCTAATTTCTAACACTTATGCTAACAATTTGTTGGAAAAAAAAATGCGGGCTGCGGAATTTGATTTGTTGAGTCGGGTAGTAGCTAATGTGCCTTTGCGACTTGTCACGCCTCATGCAGATTCAGAAAGGATTTCTCAACTATGTGATGTAATTTTAGAGGATTTTCAGAAATTGGGTAATTGGTAATGAGAAAACTAATAAACAATCGCAATGTATAGTATTTCTGGATATGGCAGCATGATTGCTGACAAAGGACGGATGGATGCTTATGTTAAGGCACTGCGTCAGACAGTAAAACCTGATTCTGTAGTTGTGGATATTGGTACTGGTACGGGAATTTTTGCTTTGCTTGCCTGTCAATTTGGGGCGAAAAAAGTTTACGCTATTGAACCTAGTGATGCTATCCAGGTAGCGAAAGAAATTGCCGGAAAAAATGGATATGGCGATCGCATTATTTTTATTCAAGATATCTCCACAAAAGTCCAGCTACCGGAACTAGCTAAAGTAATTG
>JBAVZX010000219.1:0-8654 GCA_049589015.1 Phormidium sp.
TGTTATGGGGTTGGTAAGTACTCAGTCGGCGGTGTTATCGGCGTTAATTTATAATGCTTTAATTATTCCAGTTTTAATTCCTTTAGCACTTAAGGGAGTAAAGTTTAGACCTTTGACTGCTAATCAACTTCTACAACGCAATATTCTGCTTTATGGTTTGGGTGGAGTTGTTGCACCTTTTATTGCAATTAAAGTTATTGATGTTTTGATTTCTGCTGTAGGTTTAGCTTAAAGAGAATAGAGGTAAAAATGATGAATTTTCCAGCATTAATTGAGTTAACAAAGATTCAGTTACGCAGAAGACCTTGGTCAAGTTTAATATTTTTAGGAATGTGCTTGAATCTAATAATTGCTCCCGCAGTTTATGCGGCGGCTGGTGGGGAAATTGAACGAAGTTCGGCTTGGGCAATTGGTTTATTAGGTTTATTAACTTTAGGTCTTTCTGTTTATCTATTTGTCGTAATTTTTCAACCGGAGCGTTTTTAAGATGATCAGGGAAAGTTTGCGGGCAATTCGTGTTACTTTAGTACTGTGGGTATTAACAGCTATCCTTTATCCAGCAGTCATGTTAATAGTAGGTTTATTGCCTCCTCTGCAATATCAAGCTAATGGTAGTATCATTAATAATTCTCAAGGACAGGTGGTTGGTTCTGCTTTAATTGGTCAACCTTTCACTTCGGAAAAATACTTTTGGAGTCGTCCTAGTACTACGAATTACAGTAGTTTTACCAAACAAGAGTTTGATCCGACAAAGCCAGAAAATATTACCCAGAGAACTGGTACTTCTGGTGCTAGTAATTTGGCTCCTAGTAATCCCGATTTAATCAAAAGAGTTCAACCAGAAATCAATCGTTTGAAACAAATTGGAATTCAACCAACAGCAGATTTAGTTTATACTTCTGGCTCTAGTTTAGATCCTCATATTAGTGTAGAATCAGCTAAAGCTCAGATTTCTAGAGTAGCAGGAGTGCGATCGCTAAATCCCAACCAAGTAGAACTTTTAGTAACTAAAAATACTGACGGCAGATTTTTAGGAATTTTCGGCGAATCCGGAGTCAACGTCTTAAAATTAAATCTAGCATTGGATGCTTTACCTCTTGGCAAGTAAGGAATAATCATAGGTAATAGATAATTCCCTATAAAAGTTATCTATTACCTCAAATAAAATTTGCTAAAAAGTGATATTATATGATTCATTCTACTGAGATTGCCTATCAATCTAATCCCCTGCGTCGGGGTAAACATAAAATATATATTGGCATGGCTCCCGGCGTAGGTAAAACTTACCGAATGTTAGAAGAAGCTCATCAAATAAAAGAGGAAGGAATTGATGTTGTAATTGGATTATTAGAAACTCATGGACGAGAAGAAACAGCCGAAAAAGCAATAGGTTTAGAAGTAGTTCCCATTAAGGAAATTATCCACAAAGGCGTTACTTTAGAAGAAATGGATACAGATGCCATTATTGCTCGTCAGCCTCAATTAGTTTTAGTTGATGAATTAGCTCATACTAATGTTCCAGGTTCACCAAGAGAAAAACGTTATCAAGATGTACAAGTAATTTTAGCAGCCGGAATTAATGTTAATTCTACAGTTAATATTCAACATTTAGAAAGCTTGAATGATTTAGTTGCTAAAATTACTGGTGTTGTTGTTAGAGAGAGAATTCCCGATCGCATTTTAGACGCAGCAGACCAAGTTGTAGTTATTGATGTCACTCCAGAAACCTTACAGGAAAGATTAACAGAAGGAAAGATTTACGCCTCAGATAAAATTGAACAAGCTTTACATCATTTCTTTCAACGTCGCCACTTAGTCGCCTTGCGAGAATTAGCTTTACGAGAAGTAGCAGATAACATTGAAGAAGATGCCGTTACCGCCAGTCCAACTGATAGATATTGCTGCGTTCATGAGCGAGTTTTAGTTTGCATTTCCACCTATCCTAACTCTATTCAATTATTGCGAAGAGGGGCAAGAATCGCCACTCAATTACACGCCCGTCTTTATGCTTTATTTGTAACTCACCCAGACCGTTTTTTAACTAAAGAAGAAAGTATACATATTGAAACTTGTGAAAATATTTGTCGTCAATTTAATGGTATATTTTTACGAGTAACCAGTACAGATGTTGCTCAAACGATCGCAGACACAGCCCACCACTACCACATTACACAAGTCGTCTTAGGACAATCACAAAAATCTCGATGGGAATTATTCTGGCGGGGTTCCCTAGTGCAAAAATTAGTCAAGTATCTCAAAGAAGTAGATTTGCACGTCATCGCCACCCAAGAAACCAAATCTAAGTAATATAAGCTGTAAATCCGTAATTCAATGACGGATAATAATTAATTGGTTGACTTACTCATTACCAAATGACTAAAGTAATAGGTTTAATAAGTGGTACATCAGTAGATGGGATCGATGCAGCATTAGTAGAAATTTCCGGGACAGAACTTGACCTGAAAATCGAACTTTTGGCTGGGAAAACATACCCCTACCCACCTGTATTAAGAGAGAAAATTTTAGCCGTTTGTGCTGGGGCAGCTATTTCTATGGCAGAATTAGCAGAATTAGATGATACGATCGGCCAACTCTTCGCCCAAGCCGCCCAAAACATTCAAACTGACCACCCAAAAGCCGAATTAATCGGCTCTCACGGACAAACAGTTTACCATCGTCCACCCAATCAGCCAAAGAGCAACACTAGTTTAGGATACAGTCTGCAATTAGGTAGAGGCGAAGTAATAGCTCAATTAACTGGAATTAACACCATCAATAACTTTCGCCTAGCAGACATCGCCTGTGGCGGACAAGGTGCGCCTTTAGTACCCCGTGTCGATGCTTTTCTGTTGAGTCATCCCACAGAACATCGCTGCATACAAAACATCGGCGGGATCGGAAATGTAACCTATTTGCCACCCCGCAATCAGGAAAATTGGTTACAATCAGTCTACGGTTGGGACACAGGGCCAGGAAACGCCCTATTAGACCTAGCAGTACAGTATTTCACAGCCGGGAGCAAAACCTACGACAAAAACGGTGATTGGGCCGCTAGTGGTACACCCTGTTTTCCCTTAGTCGAACGTTGGCTAAAGCATCCATTTTTCCAAGAAACCCCGCCAAAATCCACAGGTAGAGAATTATTTGGCGTAGATTACTTGCAAAACTGTTTAGCAGATATTAAAGAATATGAACTAACTTCCGGTGATTTTCTGGCAACCTTGACCGAACTTACCGTTGCCTCAATAGTTCAGAGTTATCACAATTTCTTGCCAAAAATGCCAGACAAAGTGTTAATTTGTGGTGGAGGTAGTCGAAATCTTTATTTAAAGAAACGCTTGGAAACCAATTTAAACCTAAACTTAGAAACAACAATCCCTGTGCTCGCCACAGATGAAGTTGGTTTGAGTGCAGACTCTAAAGAAGCGATCGCATTTGCAGTATTAGCCTATTGGCGAAACCAACAAATACCTGGTAATCTTACGCAGGTAACAGGTGCCCAGAAAGAAGTAACTCTGGGGAATATTCACATTGTTACCAATGGACTCCGTGCTAGCATAGAGTCCTGCAAATCGCGCAGTGAGCAATCGTAGCAAGGAATAGAGGCGTGGCTCACACCTTTCTGTTAGAGTCTGGGCGTTGGACGTTACAAGGAAACTGGCTTGAGCGTAACGGAATGCCTATTATTGTTAAAGGGAAAACCCTGGTAGCGTGGCGTGACAACTGGTTCACAATGGTGACACAGTTAATGTTTCCTGACAGCGAGAGGGAAAACATCACCTTTCAGTACCGGGGACGTTTAGATGTTGGCGAACGCCAATATACATTCGTGTTGCAGCATAACTTGTTAGGTCGGGTCGAAGGTGAAGGTTGGATCGCCCCAGAATCGATCGTACAACGATACTGGGTATTAGGCGATCGACAACGCCGCAGCGGTTTTGAAACCATGCACCGACTAACTGACAATCAATACTATATGTCCAGCAGCATTCTAGCAGGACATTACCTGACTAGTATGATGGAAGTCACATTAGAGCGTCAGCCAGAATAGAATTATCCAGGATTCTCAGGATGATTTAGTCAAATCAAGAGATTTATCCCATTAGTGTGAGTTTTAACAACCAAACCCTCACCTATTTCACTCACGGGTAGTTTGAAACTTGACAAAGCAAAGGTTAGATTTTGAAAAGGAGGTCAGCATTCTCCAATTCTTTTGGAGACCCAAGAAGATAGGCATTGTTTTATTGATCAGCCCGGTTCCCATAGAAACCTTTAACTTAATCAGTCAGTAACTCAGGGCTAAAGCCACTGAGCTTGTAAGAGAAATCAAACAAGCTGTACTGACCAGTCTAAGTCTTAACTGACTACGTTTTTTGAGTCACGACACCCACCGGATGCGAAGCTAGTTCCTGGCTCTGTCATTTGCAATTAAACAGTTTTAAAGTCACTGAAACAGTGTTGCAAATCTAAAAAGCTCTTAAAACATTGACGAAGCTAACATTACCCAGAAATGGAGGGACTTATGTCCAAAACATTAGTATTAGATCCAAACAAAAAACCGTTAGACCCAATCCATTCAGCACAAGCTAGACAATTATTGCGAAACAAAAAAGCCGCTATTTTTAGACGTTTCCCATTCACTATCATCCTCAAAGATTCGCGTCCCGATATCTCAGTTTCACCACTGCGATTAAAAATTGACCCGGGCGCAAAACATACAGGAATTGCACTAGTCAACGATTCTACAGGAGAGGTTGTATTTGCTGCTCAGTTAAAGCATAGAGGTTTGGCAATTCGAGATGCTTTAACGAATAGGAGACAATTAAGACGAGGTAGACGTGCCAGAAAAACTAGATATCGTCAGCCAAGATTTTTAAATAGAACCCGTCCTGATGGATGGTTAGCACCAAGCTTGCAAAGCCGAATTGAAAATATTAAAACTTGGGTTGAGAAGTTGCGTAAATTTGCACCGATTCCGGCTATTAGTCAAGAGCTAGTTCGCTTTGATATGCAGTTAATGTCTAACCCAGATATTCAAGGTAAAGAATATCAACAAGGCACTTTAGCAGGTTACGAAACCAGAGAATACTTACTTGAAAAGTGGAATAGACAATGCGCTTATTGTGGCGTAAAAGATGTTCCTTTCCAAGTAGAACATATTCATCCTCGCACTAAAGGCGGTTCAAATTCAATCACAAATCTCACCTTGAGTTGTGAAAAATGTAACACCAAAAAAGGGACTAAAGACATTAAAGACTTTCTCAAGAAAGACCCAACAATGTTACAAAAAATCTTGAAACAAGCCAAACAACCATTAGCAGATGCAGCAGCAGTTAACGCTACTCGATGGGCATTGTTTAGCGCTTTGAAAGCAACAGGATTACCAGTAGAAACAGGTTCAGGAGGTTTAACAAAGTTCAATCGTAGTCAACAAAAACTAGACAAAAGACACTGGATTGATGCGGCTTGTGTTGGGAAATCAACCCCTATTCTCAACATTAAAGGCGTAAAACCGTTGTTGATTACTGCTAATGGGCATGGTTCTAGACAATCATGCCGGACTGATAAGTTTGGTTTCCCTTCTAGATACGTTCCAATATTCAAGTTTGTTAAAGGTTTTCAAACCGGAGATATTGTCAAAGCTGTTGTTACAACAGGTAAAAAAGTAGGCGAATACGTTGGAAGAGTTGCAGTCAGAACTACTGGCAGTTTCAATATTTCGACTAATAATGGATTGGTTCAAGGAATTAGTTACAAATACTGTTCAGCAATTCACAAAAAGGATGGTTATGGTTATGCAAACTAAAAAGACCACGGTGGTTAAAACCACTCGTGTCGCTTTTCCTCTCAGGGTTAAAACCACAGAGTTTCCAATCTCCCGGATTTTCTTTATGATTCAGTATCCTATTTTCTAACATCTAGATAAATAAGGATAAGGGGAAGTAAGGCTACTGTCTAGCGGGGTAAAAGGCATTTCTGTACCTGAGAAATCGAGGTGCTTTTCCGATGTTCGGAAGATAGGAATACCCAAAAATAGTTGATACCCAACTGACCTGCATTTATATTTTATTAACGCTCCTTTTTGAGCGGAGCTTTATCAAAATGACAGATCCGAAAGATCCGAATATTGGTCGCTTACTTGACAGTCGCTATCAGCTAATGGAGTTGATAGGGACAGGTGCTATGGGTCGGGTTTATCTGGCTAATGATACATTGTTGGGAGGAGTCCCCGTCGCCATTAAATTCCTGTCTTTAGGAATTCAAAATCAAAAATTGCGGTTACGGGAGCGATTTGAACAAGAAGCCCGAACCTGCGCCCTTTTAGGTCAAAAAAGTTTACATATTGTCCGCGTCACAGATTTTGGCGTGGATGAAAACAGCACGCCATTTTATGTAATGGAATATTTGCAGGGAGAAAGCCTTAGTGATGTAATTCGCGCTCAAGCCTTGCCTTTACCAAAATTTCTCAGCTTAGCACGACAAATCTGCTTAGGATTACAGTGCGCTCATAAAGGCATCCCTGTTCAAGGACAAATCTGCTCAATTATTCACCGGGATATCAAACCCAGCAATATCTTGGTGATTCAAGACCCCAGTCTAGGGCAGTTAGTCAAAATTCTCGACTTTGGCATTGCCAAACTGCGGCAGGCAGATAGCGACCAAACTAATTATTATTTGGGAACTCTGGCTTACTCTTCTCCAGAACAGATGGAAGGGAAGGAACTGGACAATCGCTCAGATATTTACAGTCTGGGGGTCTTAATGTTTGAAATGCTGACTGGGAAGATGCCATTGCAAGCAGAAACTCACTCCTTTGGAGGTTGGTATAAAGTTCATCATTTCCAGAAACCACGCTCTTTCGATTCCGCTAATCCTGACTTAAGAGTGCCAAAAGCTCTGGAAAGTTTAATCATGAGTTGTTTGGCAAAAACACCCAGCGAACGTCCCCAGTCAGTAGCAGAAATTCTCAAAGCTTTAGAACCTTTAGAGCAAAGGTTTAGTACAGGTAGGCAAATTGGTCAACGCATTGGGACTAAACTTTCGGAAATCTCCCAAGGACAACAAGCAAAACTGCTAAACACACCTTCAACTTCACCAGAGGAAATGGAGCGGTTGGCGAGAATGCAAAGTTGGCCTACAGATAAACCCCAAGCAGAAATTGTCTTTGCCAATACTTTAGGTGGTGGTAAGCAAAAGTTAGCTACTCTGTGGGTAATGCTGAAAAAGTCGGATATTCAACGGCGCATGGTTTGCAAGCGCTATAACCAATTCTTGTTTTCCATGTCTCCTCATCCAATGCTGCTGTGGATTACGGCACTGTACACTCGTGAGGCTGGTGCGAGGTGGTTGCGTTGTTATTTGGATATGAAAACCCCTCATGGTCAGGAAATTACTAAACTTTTGGGGGAAACAGGTCGATATTTGGTACTTTTATTCCCTTTGGAGGAGCCGAAACGCTGTATTCATGTACTCAGTGTGAATATTGCTCCTAACCAATGCCAATTACTACAACAGTGGTCACAAACTAGTCAAGGGTTAATCTCGACGGGATCTCCAAAAATGAGCAAAGAATTGCTCCATAATCAGTTTGAAAGGATTAAGCCGCAAATGTTGATGAAACTAGAAACTAGTTCTTCTTTGGGTCAACTGGATGACAAGTTAGAGAAACAGAGTTAAAGGGAAAAAGCGCAGGCTCTTGTCAATATCAGCACAGTTATGAGTATTAATGATCAAATAATTCTTTTAGAGCAGATATTTCAGATATGTGATGAGATTAAGTTGACGCCCCATCATCCCCAGCTTCTTTCCCCAAGGAACAAAGCAAGAGAAGGAGGTCGCCTACTGCGACTGAGATAACTTTTTACTCAGCAAGTGGAGGTGATTCTAGACCCCACTCAAATTTCAAAAGATGCTTGTATAAGGCTTCTCTCTTCAGCATATCCTCATACATTTGGATCAGAAAATTTTGTGCTTGTTCATGGCTCATTTGTTGTACTTGGGTCTGGAAGGAACGGATATTGAATTGCTGTTCTAGAGAAAGTTCGATCGGTTGATTCATGACTAACTCCTAATAAAGATTATTAGTGGATAGACTTTGGAAGTCTTTGTCCATTTCAGTTTGAGCAGATGTGGTAGTTCGTCCTACCGTTATATTACAGAATATAACAATAATTTGACAAATTGCCCATACTGCTGTGGATGTATACTTCTAAAATCAAAAGGAGGATTAGCGTTTCCGGAAAGTTTCCTAGCGCTTAATGGTATTTTTAGCAAGTACTTGAAGTAAAAATTGCTCAGTATGAACAAAAAGCCTGAGTACATTTACTTATTTAGTTAAGAAAATTTTATTTGCGCCACTAAGAAGGAGCTAGAAAAGGCTAGATAAGAGGTTTAGAGTCTGTCAACAGCCACACCCACAAGGGGATGTGGCTTGTAACTAGGAAAAAGAATTTCCTGAAACATACGGGGTATTGACTGACCCCTGCTCCTCCGTCCCTTGGGTAGAGGAGAGAATATAGTCATCACGGACATTTCTGGAAGCATTAAGATCCGCGTGAGTTTGATACCCACAGTTCCGGCAATGGAACTTAGACTTATGGCGATTTGTTCTTTTAATGTGCTTACAGACATTACACTTCTGGGAAGTGTACCGA
>JBAVZX010000220.1:0-2643 GCA_049589015.1 Phormidium sp.
AATAGGTATGAGATAATAGATAAAAGTGTAACCTAAAAGGTAATTCTTGAATGTCATCACCACCTTTGAGAGTATTTTTAACAAAAGCCCAAGACGAAAAACTATTGGAATTAAGTAAATCTGCGACAGTTTCCCAAAAAACTAGAGACAGAGCTAATGTCATTAGGCTCTCAGCTTCTTGTTGGAAAGTCGCCAAAATTGCCAGCTATTTTAACGTTTCTAAACTAGTGGTGAGAAATACCATACATCGCTGGCTAGAAAGAGAATTTAGTGGATTAGAAGATACTCTGAAACCAGGAAGAAGAAGAAAATGGCAGCCGGAGGATTTAGGGGAAATTGAGCAGAAATTAGAAACAGAACCGCGAACTTATAGTAGTCGTCAGTTGTGTCAAATTTTAGCCACTTCCAGAAAAATTCATTTGAGTGAACGCCACCTCCGCAGAATCTTGAAAAAAAAACTATATGTGGAAGAGAACTAGAGAATCTCTCAAATCTAAACAGAATCCCCAGCAGTTAGAAATCAAGAAAAACGATCTAGAAATGTTAGAACTGGCGGCAGCTGCGGAGGAAATTTATTTAAAATATTTAGATGAGTCTGGCTTTAGCCTGTGGGCAGAACCATTATATACTTGGGCAAAAATCGGGGAGCAAAAAAGAATAGAACAGCCTAAAAAGAAAGGAAGAAGATTAAATATATGTGGCTTATTAGAGCTAGGAAAAAGTTTTGAATATGGTTTAGCTTTAAAGAGCTTTAAGAGCGAAGATTATATCAAATTAATGGATTGGCAAGCATCAATTGCAGAAAAAAGATTAAAGAAGACGGGAAAAATAACTGTTATAGTTCAAGATGGAGGCTCGATCCATGTGAGTAAATTAACTAAGACCAACCATGAAAGATGGTCAGCACAGGGATTATACATTTTTTTATTACCTAGTTATTCTCCCGAATTAAATCGCATTGAAAATGAATGGCAAAGAATCAAAGAAGATGAATTAGCTGGTCGAATGTTTGAAGATGAATATGAATTATGCTTGGCGGTTATCAGCGCCATAGAATCTCGGCAAGAAAATAACGGATTGAAAGTAACAAGATATCGCTTTAATTAAATAAATACAGCTAAACTTTCAAAGAATCTAGCTTCAGATAACCCAGAGTCGAGAAAAGCTTTAGTTTTCTGGATTTTCGCTCGTTCATTTGGTTGATTATCTAAAATTTAATTATTATTTCTTAGAAGACTTTCTCCAAAACTTTTGGTTATTAATCCTGCTTTTGCAAGAGCAAGAGCAAGAGTGATTGGTTGTCTTAATTTAGCGATCGCTCTTTCCTGTGTTGCAAAACTTAACACAGTCTCGTTTTCTTTTGTCCGACTACTTAGACAATGGCAAGCTATGTCTAATTATGCTCGTAGATATCAACTTTTACCATTTGTTTCTTATGTTTCATTGATAGAAACTATGCCAGGGCAGCGTGGTGTATCAAAGATGAACAGAAAAGAGATGGCTAAAGAGGCAACAGAAAAAGGAGTAATTTTAGCTTCAATTAACTTGATTGATTAATCATCATGAATTCCTGCCTAATAAAGTTGCAAAAATATTATCTGTTTTGTCGTGCTAATATTTGTTAACAACCTATACCTAAGTTAACACTATCCTGAAAACCAGTTAAAAAGACAAACTGAGATCTGTGAAAACATTTGCCGAGCTTAACTGTGAACTATCAAGAGCCATTGAAAAGCGCGACTTGGAACTGATTCAACAAATCCTTGTAGTTGCTTCTGGCAGTTCATACTTTTATCATCGAGTCTTAGACGAGGTTTCCCTTGAAACATTTGATGAAATTTTCCTATCTCTGATTGACGAGAGTAAAATCGATCCCAACTCTGAATGGGAAAGAGAGAGATTAATTACAAAAGCAGCACGTCGAGGAGCTTTGAAAATTGTTGATAAATTGGTAGCAGCAGGTGCAGATGTCAATTTTGTTAGTAAGAATGGTGAATATCCTTTTGTCAGAGCAGCCGCAGCAGGTTATCAGGACATTTTTAACTATCTTTTCCCCTTAACAGCACCCCAACTACGAGACCCTGAAATTTCCATATTTGCAGACAATTTAAAACATCACAAACAGCGGCACTGTTTTTGTTACACAAAAATAGTTCACAGTGTTGCTGACAAAGTTGTTAACATTAAACGCAAAACTAACCCAGTTGTCAAAATCAATCTCAGTACCCATCCAGAAAGGGAAGCTGCTCTATGGATGGCAGCCTATTGGGGTGATGAGTTTCTAGCAGATACATTGTTAATGGCAGGCGCAGATTATAACTGTCAAATTGACTACCAACCTTTTGCGCCTAATTTTTTAGAACCTGTTCTTTGGAAGCATGGTAAAAATTCCAGCAGTGAAAGGAACTGCTACGGCTTAAATCCTTGGAAATCAAAATATCAAGCTTTAACACCTTTAATGGTAGCAATTGCTAGTGGTGGGGTAACTAAAGATATAACACCTCCTCTGGGATTAAGCCATGCTAATGTCATCCGTTTATTAATAATATCGGGAGCGGATTTAAACTTAAGAGATTGCGATAATGATACTGCTCTTTTCTGGGCAATTTCTCTGGGGTGGACGTAAATTGTTGAAGTTCTGTT
>JBAVZX010000221.1:0-3791 GCA_049589015.1 Phormidium sp.
ACCGATGGGCAATCGGAATTTCAAGCTTGTGGAGAGGATGTAAGACTCGTTAACACAAGTGTTAAAAAGCATTCCTCAGTGAAACAAGAATCTCCCGTCACAGCGTAGCTTGACGGGAGAGTGTCAAGCCTATAAAGAAACCGGGTTTCTGGGCTGTATATACTTTAATTCCTGTTTATTTGGCACTCGCTTCTAAGCAGACACAAAGGCACAATTACCAGTTTTCTCGATCGCATTCTCCTTTGATCCCCATTTGCTTACCGCTTGATCCCCTATATTTCGTAGGGTAAAACCAGGAAGTTGTCAAAAATCTGTATACCAGTATACCATAGAAGCAGAACTAGACAGCGATCCCAAAGAAATTACAAGAAAAATTACAAAAGTTACTTAATTCATGCTGATTTCTGTATCGATCGCTACACTAGGGCTATAAGGACGATCGATTTGCGATCAACTTTTCAAAACAAGTTGTTAACAAAATAAGTAGGCATGAGTATGTTTCCTAATAGTTAGGAAGCATTTACTAGGAGTTTTTTTTGCCTAAAACCTGGGCAATTTTATCATTGGCAAAAATTTTACTTTATTACCAAGAGGAACTATTCATGGTTAAAGCAATTCAGGAAAAACTTTTTCAATTCGCTAAAGAACAATCTTTAATTCTGTGGTTTGATGAAGTGGGGATTAATGATATAGCTTTAGTTGGGGGGAAAAATGCTTCTTTAGGGGAAATGATTCGGGAACTAACTGCGAAAGGAATCAATGTTCCCAGAGGTTTTGCTACTACCGCTTATGCTTATCGTCATTTTATCCAAGCAGCAGGAGTGGGAGAGAAACTGCGGGAACTTTTTGCCCAGTTGGATATTGAAGATGTGAATAGTTTGCGGGAAATTGGTAAACAAGCCCGGACTTTGGTGTTAAATATTCCCTTCCCGACAGATTTAAGAAATGCGATTACTAAAGCATATCAGGAGATGTGCGATCGCTACGGAGAAAACACCGAAGTAGCAGTGCGTTCTTCCGCTACCGCTGAAGACTTACCCGATGCAAGTTTTGCAGGACAACAGGAAACTTACCTGAATGTACAAGGGTTGGCTAATGTATTACAAGCTTGTCATAAATGCTTTGCTTCTTTGTTTACCGATCGCGCCATCTCCTATCGTCACCAAAGAAACTTCGATCATTTTACCATTGCCCTTTCCGTCGGCATTCAAAAAATGGTACGTTCCGACCTAGCTTCTTCCGGGGTAATGTTCACCATCGACACAGAAACAGGCTTTAAAAATGCCACCTTAATTACTGCGGCTTATGGACTAGGAGAAAATATCGTCCAAGGTGCCGTTAACCCTGATGAATACTTGGTTTTCAAACCAACTTTAAAAGATGGCTATCGCCCAATTTTAGATAAAAGATTGGGAAGTAAAGAATACAGATTAGTTCGTGATGACGGTGGCTGCAAAGACATGAAAAATGAGCGCGTTCCCGACCTGGAACAGCGACAATTTGCTTTAGAAGATGACGAAATTTTACAACTAGCAAAATGGGCTTGTGTCATTGAAGACCACTACAGTAACGTGCGCGGAATTCACAGCCCAATGGATATAGAATGGGCAAAAGATGGCATTACCAAAGAGTTATTTATTGTCCAAGCCAGACCGGAAACCGTACAATCTCAAAAAGCCGCAAATCTCATCCGCAGTTATGAGTTAAAAGCACACAGCAATATATTAGTAACTGGGCGGAGTGTTGGGGAAGCAATTGGGCAAGGAAAAGCTCGGATAATGCTAGATGTGCAAAAAATTGATTTGTTCCAAACCGGAGAAGTTTTAGTTACAGATAAAACCGACCCCGACTGGGAACCAATCATGAAAAAAGCCAGCGCCATTATTACTAATAAAGGCGGTCGTACCTGTCACGCTGCAATTATTGCGCGAGAAATGGGCATTCCCGCAATAGTCGGTTGTGGTGATGCTACGGAAGTTTTAAACACAGGTCAAGAAGTTACAGTTTCCTGCGCGGAAGGGGAAGAAGGCAGAGTTTACGAAGGTTTATTACCTTTTGAAGTCAATGAAGTTGCTTTAGAAAATTTGCCCCAAACCCACACTAAAATTATGATGAATGTGGGCAACCCAGAAGAAGCATTTCGCTTTGCATCTTTGCCCAACGATGGTGTAGGTTTAGCGCGGTTAGAATTCATCATCGCCAATCACATTAAAGCCCATCCTTTAGCTTTAATTAATTACGATAAAATCGAGGATGATGGAATTAAAACTGCTCTCGCAAATTTGACGGAAAACTACGAAAATAAACCCGATTACTTTGTGGATAAATTAACTCAAGGTGTAGCGAGAATTGCTGCTGCTTTTTATCCCAAACCTGTAGTTGTGCGGATGAGCGATTTTAAGAGTAATGAATACGCTAATCTTTTGGGCGGTCAATTGTTTGAACCAAAAGAAGAAAATCCGATGTTAGGTTGGCGGGGTGCGTCTCGTTATTGCGATCCGAAATATCAAGAAGCTTTTGCTTTAGAATGTCGGGCGATGAAACGAGTCCGGGATGAAATGGGTTTGGCGAATGTGATTCTGATGATTCCTTTCTGTCGCACGCCTGATGAAGGTCGCAAAGTGTTAGCTGAAATGGCGAAACATGGTTTAGAAAGAGGACTGAATAAATTACAAGTTTATGTGATGTGTGAATTGCCCAGTAATGTGATTTTAGCGGGGCAATTCAGCGAAGTTTTTGATGGTTTTTCGATTGGTTCTAATGATTTGACCCAGTTAACTTTAGGGTTAGACCGAGATTCCGGTTTAGTGGCTCATCTGTTTGATGAAAGATTTGAAGGGGTACGCAGAATGGTAGAATTAGCTATTACTTCTGCGAAAAAACATAACCGCAAAATCGGTATTTGTGGTCAAGCACCTAGCGATTATCCTGAATTTGCTCAGTTTTTAGTCGAATTAGGAATTGATTCGATGAGTTTGAATCCTGATTCACTTTTGAAAACGCTGTTAATGGTAGCGGAAGTGGAGAAAATGCAGGAATAATACCAATTTTAAAGTTTGTTTGAGGACTAGAATTTTAATGGGGAGATTGCTGGTAGTAATCTCCCCATTTTCTTTTTTTGATTTCTCTTAAACTCCCCGGAAACCGATCGCTTTTTCCATAGCTTCACGAGGACTGAGTTTAGCTAATTCTCGATTTCTTTTAGCTTCATGGAGGTTGCCAATAAAACCGAAAATTAACCCAATAAACAATAAACTTCCCCCTAAATATTGCGCTAAAGTGGGAACTTCTCCTAAAATCAAGAAAGCCATTATAATCGCTGCAATTGGATTCAATAAATTAGCTAAATTGAGTTCTGATGAAGTCGCATTTTTTAAACCTGCCAACCAACATAATTGACCGATCACAACAATAATCGCTGCGTAAATTAGCATCCATTGCCACAGGAAAGGAGAGAAAACTTCTGCAAAATGGTTTGGCCCGTAAAGCCAAATAGCTAATAGGAAAAAAATTACAGTTCCCAGAATATTACGAGAAATTGTATAAATTCCCAAGGGAATGGATTGTAATTGCACTTTACCAAATACGGTGGAAATAGAACCAATGATAGCAGCGATCGCTACAAAAACTTCTCCCGTTCCAATTTGAAATCCCCCCATCGTCATCATCTGCTCTGAACTTCCTAAAATAGCAGTTAATATCACCCCAATTAAGGAGATTAAAGCACCTGCACTTGCCCAAAAGTTAACCCTTGAACCTAACAGCAAAACACTCAATACAAGGGTTAAAAT
>JBAVZX010000222.1:0-3206 GCA_049589015.1 Phormidium sp.
GAACTAGTTCGGTTTGATTTAGAGCTTCATTTATGGGAAGAAGAAAAAACACTTGAAGGTTCTTGCTGTTATAACCGAGATTTATTCGATCGGGAAACGATCGCAAGAATGATGCAACATTTCCAAATATTGTTAAAAGCTATCGTAGCGAATCCCCAGCAGTCGGTGTCATTACTTCCATTTCTCACACAGCAGGAACGCCATCAACTTTTAGAAGAGTGGACTGACACTCAAACAAACTTTCCCCAAAACAAGTGTATTCATCAATTATTTGAAGAACAGGTTCAGAGAACACCCGACGCAGTAGCAGTAATCTTTGAAAATCAACAACTCACATATCAGCAGTTGAATAGTCGAGCAAATCAATTAGCACATTATTTACGCTCATTAGGAGTAGGAGCAGATGCACTAGTCGGAATCTGTGTAGAACGTTCCTTAGAAATGGTAGTAGGACTGCTGGGAATTCTGAAAGCAGGAGGAGCGTATGTACCACTAGACCCAGAATATCCGATCGATCGCTTAAACTTTATGCTCGCGGATACTCAAGTGAAACTCCTTTTGACACAAGAAAAACTAGTAGAAACCCTGACCAAACATCAAGCGCAAATCATCAGTCTAGATAGAGACTGGCAAACTATTGCCCAAGCAAGTCAGAATAATCTCGAAACCACAATCAACTCAGAAAACTTAGCATACATAACTTATACCTCCGGTTCCACAGGAACTCCTAAAGGAGTTATGGTTCCCCATCAAGCCGTAAATCGGCTAGTCAAAGAAACTAATTATATAGAAATAACAGCAAAAGACCGAATCGCACAAGCAGCAAACATCGCCTTTGATGCAGCCACCTTTGAAATATGGGGAGCATTACTCAACGGAAGTCAGTTAATCATAATCACCAAATCAGTCTTGCTCTCACCAGCAGAATTAGCAGAGCATCTAAAAGAGAAACAGATTACCGTCTTATTTTTAACGACCGCCTTATTCAATCAAATAGCCAGTGCTGCACCCCAAGCCTTTAGTAGTATAAGAAGCTTGCTATTTGGAGGAGAAGCAGTAGATCCCATAAAAGTAAAAGAAATACTAGAAAAAGGAGCACCGCAACAACTGCTTCATGTCTATGGACCCACAGAAAATACAACATTTACATCATGGTACTTAGTAGAAAACCTACCCGAAAATGCAACAACAGTGCCGATCGGAAAAGCGATCGCCAATACACAAATATATGTGTTAGATGGAAACCTGCAACCAGTACCAGTAGGAACACCAGGAGAATTGCACATTGGAGGAATAGGATTAGCAAAAGGCTACCTGAACCGTCAGGAATTAACCAACGAAAAATTCATCCCCAATCCCTTTGAAAATTCAAAACTCAAAACTCAAAACTCAAAACTATATAAAACTGGAGATTTAGTTCGCTTTTTACCAGACGGGAACATTGAATACTTGGGACGGATAGATAACCAAGTAAAAATTCGGGGCTTCCGCATTGAATTAGGTGAAATTGAAGTAGTTCTGCGTCAACATCCTTTAATCCAAGAGTGTGTTGTCATAGCAAGAGTTGACAGTCCTGGGGATAAGCGTTTGATAGCTTACTTGGTACCAGGACTCGATCGCGAAGCCTTAGATGAGCAAGTTAATCAATGGCAAAGCGAGTACCTCAGCGATTGGCAAACTCTCTATGAGCAAGCCTATAGCCAAGAAAAAGCTGCTACCAGCGATCCCACATTCAATATTGCAGGATGGAACAGTAGTTATACTAGAGAACCTATTCCTGCAGTCGAAATGCGAGTCTGGGTAGAGAGTACGGTTAGCAGAATCCTCTCTGTATCACCACAAAGGGTCTTAGAGATTGGTTGCGGAACAGGCTTACTATTATCTCGCATTGCCACAAATGCGACGGAGTATTGGGGAACTGACTATTCCAGACCAGCAATACAGTATGTTGAGCAATTATGCAGCACTATTGCAGGTCTAGAAAAAGTCCGGTTAAGACAGCAAACAGCAGATGATTTTACTGGTATCCCTAAAGCCAACTTCGATACCATAATACTGAACTCAGTCGTGCAGTATTTTCCCAGTGTTGATTATCTGCTTCAGGTTCTAGAAGGATCTGTTGATGCAATTGGTACTCAAGGAGCGATCTTTGTGGGAGATGTCCGCAGTTTACCTTTGCTCGAACCCTACCATGCAGCCGTGCAGCTATATCAAGCTACTGACAATAGAAATATTCAACAATGGCAGCAGCAGGTACGTCAAAATATAGCTTCGGAAGAGGAGTTGGCGATCGATCCCAAATTCTTCATCGCCTTAAAACAGCGCTTTCCCCAAATTACTTGGGTAGAAATTCAGCCCAAACGCGGTTACGCTCAAAACGAATTAACTCAGTTCCGCTATGATGTCACCCTGCATTTAGGCATTGACATTCAACCAAGAATAGTTCCCTGGTTAAACTGGCAACTAGATCAGCTTTCTTTGCCCCAAATTCAAAATCACTTACACCAAGAACAACCAGAAATATTAGGCATCAGGCGAGTCCCGAACTCTAGAACACAGCAAGCCTTACAAATTTGGCAATGGGTGGAAAAAGCTCCTAACGTAGAGACAGTAAGCCAACTACGGGAATTATTAGCTCAACATTCAACAGAAGGCATTAATCCTGAAGAGTTTTGGGAATTAGGAGAGCAATTAGGCTACAAAGTTTACCTAAGTTGGTGGGAAAGTAGTCAGAACGGTTCCTTTGATGTTGTCTTCTGTCGCCACAGTTCCCACTCAAGATCGGAAGCTATTGCCTTTTGGGAAGATCAGACATTCCAGGCTAAACCCTGGACTGATTATACTAACAATCCCCTACAAGGCAAATTAGTCCAAAAGCTAGTGCCGCAAGTCCGCGATTTTATTCAACAAAAGCTACCCAATTACATGGTGCCATCTGCTTTTGTGTTGCTTTCGGCTTTGCCTTTGACTCCCAATGGTAAAGTCGATCGTCGCGCCTTACCCGCACCTGACACAGCCAGCAGAAATCTGGTTACAGGCTTTGTTTCTGCACGCACTCCTATAGAAGCGCAACTAGTGCAAATTTGGAGTGAAATTTTAGGTATTGCCAGCATTGGTGTTAAAGATAACTTCTTTGAGCTTGGGGGACATTCCCTCTTAGCAACTCAAGTAATTTCTCGGATCAAAACAGTTCTTAACCTTCAATT
>JBAVZX010000223.1:0-2303 GCA_049589015.1 Phormidium sp.
GGTGAACGCTTGGAACGCAGAATTTTTCCATCAGGCGTATTACTAGAACTTGGTGGTTTCCCAGCCACTTCTCGCCTCCTCCTAGTTATTTCGAGAATTTCCTCACGAGTTTCTTTAGGTAGATCGATCCATTCATCGGTTGGACTCAGGAGACGAGACTTGACGAGACGATATTCATAACAAGATTCAGGAGAGGCATCCTTACGCAAAGTTAGACCAACTTCATATCCAGCCAAGATACAGGTTTTTTTTGCTCGATTATTTGATATTAGAACGACTGTCCAAGAGGTGAGTTCATGGGGGAGTTGAGCCTTAATGTATTTGACAAGGAGAGAAGTATTTGCGAGTTTACAATTCTTGTGAGACTGATAGCCTGACAGAAAATCAATGACTTTTTCAGGAAAAACCTGATCCCAGATATAGTTTTTGTTTTCTTGTCTGGTATATGAGCTAAGATTTATCAGTAGTTCTTCAGTAACTTCAAGGTTTTGCTGGTTTTTATTTTCATCCTTGTAGAAGATGGTAGTTTCACTAAGGCTTCTGGTGTAGGACAATTTCATCGCGGTGCCTGTCTTCATCTTATTCGCCCCAGTAATTACCAAACCTTGCGGGTGCGTGCGAACTTTTAGACCAAATTCATCAGGTGTTGCTCCTGCCTCAGCCATATAGTCAAACTCCTGCCGGAGTTCCTCACTGGCAATAGTGATGTGTTCGTAGCATTCAATTAGCTCATCAGTTGTGTACAATCGGCAAAGGTCAAGATATCCTGGTCTGTATCCAAACCATCGACCCATCTGCATCAGGGTGTCGTACATCTTTGAGGCTCGAAGATAATAGCTGATGCTTAGACCTTCTAAGGTTAGACCACGAGACAATTTATCACCACCGATCGCAATAACGCTTAACCCTTGGTCTTTGTGTTCCTCATAGTTCAGTACATCCTTGGCTGTGCCGTTAATTTTCTTAACCTGAATCTTAGAGGCAGCCTGCCACAGTAAAGGTTTAACTTCTTCCCAAGAAACTGAAGTTAGTTTTGGATCAGCTATGGATGAGAGTATGGATAAAGTAGTTGGCACAAAGTCATCTTTCCATAACTGCTCAAATTCTTCCTCTAGCTTGCCTGGTGCGTTGCTGTCGCCATATCGCAGTCGTTTTTGGAGGGAAGTTAACTCCTCTTTGACTTGCTTTGCTACCTCGGATTGAACAGCCGTAAAACGGGTAACATGAACTAGCATTGAGTTGTGTTCGTTCTCCTGTCGTCGCACAATTCTTGCAGTGCAACAAAGAATAAACGCCCTAATTGCCTCCTTGAGAGATCCTGGAAGTTCACCCGGAACATGGTCTTTTTTGTGTTTGTCCGGCATCCATTCTTTTTCGTCGTCAACTGGTCTGATAATCGGCAAAGCTTCTGATGCTTCAAAACCAATAGCCGGGTCGGTATCCAGTCCAAATACCTGTACAGGGCCGATATAGTTTGATGGTGCAGGTAAGTTGATAATAAAACTGCGTGGAAAGAGATCGTCTCCAAATTCTGGATTTTTTTTGTCTTGCTCTGGGTAGATGAAGATGTTAGCAAATGGTGTGGCTGTGTAACCCACATAAGCACTCTTTTCAAAGCTGTGAAGCAGTTTCCTTATTGATCCATTGATTGCTGAAACATTATACTCTTCCTGAACTTTCCCATTTTCATCGAATAGTGGGGGATTTGTGTTAATCGAGGCATTGTCTGCCTCGTCATCAATGACAAGTAAGGGAACTCCTCTGACAATGGGTTTTCCTGATTTTTCATCTTTATCCCCATGACGCAAAGCCCACTGTAGGAAATGCTCCGTGTACAGTTCTAGTTACTAATTTCCTTACCTATAAAAATTTCTTCTCTATGACGACGAATAAAATCAGGATCAGGGTAAAATTTGTCAGGCAAATTTATTTGTTGTCCGCAATAAGCAACAAAGTTACGATATAATGTTTCATCGGGTAAGAAACTTTCCAAATAGTCGCTAATAATAAGTCGATAATCCTCATCAAATGTAATCAGCCCCTTGTCAAACGCTGTATCTTGAGTACGAGCAAGACACAAACCATTATGAGGATTAAGTCGATGATCTATGTAAGTACCCCAGGGTAGTATATGACTTGCAACCAAAAGTTCGGGAATTGGATTACCAGTAATGCAGCAACGGCTGTTGTAGTTAGCTAGAACAGTTTGACGAAAAAAATTCTGTCCTATTCTAGCTTTTATAGTCACTGTTGCTTCGGTTGAAACAGTTGGCTGACTTCTCGGTACTTTAATCGGTATAGAG
>JBAVZX010000224.1:0-12922 GCA_049589015.1 Phormidium sp.
AGGCTAACTGTTCTACAAATCTTTGCTCGTAGGTTAACAACCTCCTATCTTTCTGTGAAATAACTTTGCTATCCTCTCCCGTTAATATAAAATGAATAGCCCGGGCTGAACGACTATCAAATAGATCGGACTGAAAGAAGTCTGCATCTAATATTACGGATTTAAAGTCTTGGTAAAGTGTGTTTAAAAAATTAATCTTTTGCTCTCTACTGCTCTCTTCTTCTATTTCATTCTTATAACCTCCTATTACTATTTGCTTTACCTCTTCACTTGTGAAATTATAGTAACGCATCCAATTAGTGATTGCAAACAGTACTTGCACAAGCCAAATAGAATCTTGTAAACTACTGCTGCCCTCAATAATTTTATAACAATCTTGTTCTTGAGTATGATTAGCAATTAGTATATTAAAATTGTTATAGGTTCTAATTGATGAATCTTTTTCTAATATATCCAGTAAGTTAAACAGATCGTCGTATGAGATATCTAAAACTTCTGTAAGCTTACTAACACGGAATAATAAGGACAGAGCGGATAGCCCGACATTTTTATCACTAGCCAATATTGATCCCTTAGATTCACTAAATTTAGCTCTATCCCTAAATTTATTGACGATATGGGTCAAATCTTTATCAGAAATATTTAGAGCTTTATTCAACCGAACTCTATATTCTTTATTATTCAAAGACAGGAGATCTCCTGAACAATTAAGCTGAGTATAACCGGAATATTTTTCAGGTGTAAATTCCGAAACACTGATATATTTTTTATCAAAATCTGCAAATGCTGAATTAAAAATTCTGTTAAACAAATCTTTAGGTTCATTTTCGCTTCCTATTCCCAAAATATTAATATCACTGAAGAAGCTGCAAACCACGTCTATTGGCAGTTCATATAAGTCATGGATCTGCTTAACTACTGCGATATTTTTTATCGCTTTAGCATTCAGTTCAGCATCCAGTTCAGCATCCAGTTTATTGTTGCAGCAACTCCGCAGAATAATATCTAGGTCGGTAAAAGAAAGCTGAATCTTTTTGGCTAACCTGATAAAGCGATTCACTCGTTCATACCAGGAGATAGGTATTGTCGTTTTGCTTCCCTCTAATTCTTGCCACTCTATATTTTCTTCATTTTTATCTAATTTGGCATAACCATTCAAATTATAATTAATAAATAAATCAGCACAACTTAACTTTTCTGTTCTTGAATTATTGGTTTTACTTTTGGCATTTTCACTACAAAATTGATAGATAAGTTCTTTAAAATCTTGACTGGAAATGCTAGTAATTTTCAAAAAATTTTCTAGATTATTTAAATTATCGAATGATTGAATATTATACTGTCTTAATATTTCTGCTTCTTCTTCTGGGACAATTTGTGTAATAAGTAGATTGTATTCTTCCAGGGATAGTCCCAGATACTCTCTTGCCAAAATACCCGGATCAACTTCCAAAATAAAAACTTTATATATTTGTTCTGCTGTAACATTTAAGTAACTAATAAATTTTTTAATTCTTTCATTATCAAAGCTAAAAGGTAAGTTAAATGGATATTTTGCTGATTTTAGTTCTTCATACAAATTACTATTCAATTGAACGGTGTGTTGTAAAACATTTTCTATAACCTCATTCACAATATTGAGGTACGGAATAGAATTGTAGGTATTTTCCCGCTCAATAAGTATTTCCTTAATGTCTGCTCTTCGGTTTTCTTTATGAAAATCTGAGTTTTTAAAGTTATCATCTAAGACTTGGAGTAAATCGGCTAAATAAGCCCCTGGCGAATATACAGAACGAGCATCATCAGCTTTTCTTAAGTCTACTTCTCCGAATACATATTCGTAATTTGGTAACTCTGGATTTATAGCCATAGGAATCATCTACTCAATTACTTCAGAAGGTTGTTTGTTTGTGCTTTTTTTCTGGTTATTAGGTAGAGCCACCTAAACACTCATTAATTAGATGCTGGTGAGAGTCTTAGCTGCCCAACCCTGGTCATACTATGCAGCCAGTAACGTTATTACTTGGCTTTTACTTCTCTTCTTTGCGTAGTGCCGTCGCTTTTGATAAGTAGGAATTTGAGTTATTACCTAATGATTTATTCTGATGTTGTAATTCTATATTCCAAGTATTTTATAGCCATTCCAGGAAAATAAGAGATTCCTTCAAATTTTTTAACTAAGACATACTTACAAAAAGTAAAAAAATCCAGGATTAGCTAATATAGCTCTTCGTTAAGAAATTATGAAATCGGGTCAGGTTCCCATATACCGTCTTACTTTCCCAGCTTTCCTAGTGCAGCACGGCAGAAATAACCACATCAGTTCTTTCTCCCCATCCCCCCATTCCCCCACCTCCCCATCTTTACTATGGAACTGGTGCGAAACTTATGCCCAGATGCACTAGTTTGATGTTCGGTCTCCCCTGGATGGGATATGTTGTCTTCGCCTGCATCTAGCGAGAGTGGAATTTCGCCACTACGGTAGCTAAGTTGTTAAAGGTTTGTTTCAGTCGCTATGATTGACTGAGAGCCTTTACCTTGCTTAAACTTCAGGTCGTTGACCTTGGAAATGTAGAGTTATATTTCAAACATAAATACAAGCGGTTTAATTACCCAATAGGCAGCCTAACTGAGTATTACAAATTTGCTCAAGCTAACAATGCTTTAGTAGCACTAGAAGATTTACAACAAATGCAACCAAAACAGTTAAATTCAATTAAACGAGATATTCTCGTCGATGGCAAAAATTTAATCAGCTTAAATCTAACTTTGGTATAACGCCTTAGAAATTGACCTATACCCCCATAAAAGACTATCGTTTTAGGTATCTTCCCCTTCTGTGACAGGGAGGAAACTGGGGTTTAGTAAAGATGAAAATCAATCGCTATGGACAATCGAAAATTCTCACGCCCCAAGAAATCGATTTGTTATTTAATCAGGGGCTAACCAATGAGCGAGATCGTACCTTATTTGCTGTTTGTTTGTTTAGTGCTTGTCGCATCGCCGAAGCTTGTACCTTATTCACCGAAGACGTTTATAACCGTGCTGGCGAAGTGCGCCCGGTTTTGATTGTCCGCAAAAATCATACTAAAGGTAAACTCGCCACCCGCAACATTCCCATGCTAGAAGACCTGCGAATTACCCTCAAAGCTTACCGACCGCAAGCAGGCAGAATTTACTTATTCCCCGGTCGCTATTGCGGCTATCTTAACCCCGACACCGCCGCCCGCTTTTTAAGAGAAGCCTGCGATCGTATTGGCATTGAAGGTGTTTCCACCCATTCTTTTCGCCGCACTGCCCTGACGCAGATGAGCAACGCTGGAATTCCTTTAAGGATCATTCAAGAAATCTCCGGTCATCGCAACCTAGAACAATTGCAGAGGTATTTAGAAGTACATCCCAACCAAGTCACCGGAGCGATCGCGTCCTTAAGTATGCTATCCCCGATCGGTAAACCGCCATTTACCGATCCCTCCGACAAAAACCTCGATTTATCATCAATGACTGACGAAATCCCCAAAAAAACCGTTCGCGATTATGAGTTGTAGTATGGAAGGAAAGGGTAGGCTAGAAAATCCTTGCTCCTCACTGAAGGGGGAGAGTCAGCTATATCTAGATTTTGTCTAGCACAGAACACTAATTTTATAGCTGATAAGTTAAAAAAATTACTGCGGGCTGTAAAAAGTGGGACTAGAAATGGCGATTACTGATGCGATAAAAACCTTGCCAGATGCAGAAACCCACTTTCACTTCCGGCGCAGGAATACTTGTCATGGGTTGGTATGAAAGTTTGCTAGAGATTATAGATACGGAAAAAACCGAGCTAGATTTAATTAGACGGTTTTCTATACACATCTAGAAGAAGTAATGCTAGCTAACTTTTCGGTTGTGGGTGTTGTCACGAGAGATTTTTGTAGACTTGGGCTGCAAAGTGGATGCAGCTGGAGCTAGTTCAAAAATAATCGGAGTCACCAGTTCTGGTGCTTGTTCTAAACGATTTTTGATTTGAATTCGCAGCCATTGGACGCTAGCATCAGAACCATTTACTTTCTGCTGAATGCCGAGTGAAGGGTTGGCTTTCTTGATGGCACTGGCGATCGATCGAGCTTGTCGAAGGGTAATCAACTGAGTATTGATAGTAACTGCTTCTGGCATCAATTGCTTGGATTCAACAACTACTTGTTGTTGTTGAATTAACGGTGATGACGTTTCAATTTGAAGTGAAGAAGCAGGATTGTAAAGAAAGTAGCAAGCACTACTAAAGAAAACAATAAATAAAAACACCGGAAAAAATGTGGCGTTTATAGCTTCAATGGTCATTGTTTTAATCTCATATACCGGGATGTTCGCTGACTTTTTATGGCGGATATCGGTGAATTGAATGGCAATTTTTTCTGGCTCCGCGACGGTAGGCGCGGAGTTCATTTGATGTTTCTTTTTTTTGAACAAAAGTATTCAGCGCAGTTCCCAAATAAAATCTCTAAATTTAGGTGGGACTAACTTTCATCGCAGCAGCAATGTACAATCAGAAGTATAATGTCGTAACCTAATAGTACTAGAAAAACTCTTAGATTTCTGTTAAAATTTGTACAAATTTTCTACAGAAGTTAAGCGAGCGCTAAAAAACAAGTATCATCTGACGGACAGTTAAGTTGGTTTTAGGTTTTAGGAAGAGATTTCTATGATAACAATAACAATTCAATTTCCAGAAACCGTATTTTCTGCCCTCCGCAGAAACCCCAATGAATTTATGCAAGAAATGCGAATAGCCGCTGCCGTAAAATGGTATGAATTGGGAGAAATATCACAAAATAAAGCAGCAGAAATTGCCGGATTAAACCGTTCCGAATTTATTAATGCTTTATCGCGTTACCGAGTTGATTTTATGCAGTATACCGCTGAAGAATTAGCCCAGGAAATTGCCAATGTCGATTAATCGAGTGATTATCAACTCTTCACCTTTGATTGTCTTATTTAAAAGTCAACAAGCAGAGTTACTCTCACAGATGTTTGCAGAAATTTTAGTCCCCGCAGCAGTTTGGGATGAAATTACAGCAACAGGTGCTAATGATACAGCATCTCAACAATTACCGAATGTTTCTTGGGCGCAACGAATAGAAGTAGAAACAATTGCCCCGGAAATTGCTGCTTGGGATTTAGGAAAAGGAGAATCAGCCGTGTTAACTTTAGCTTTAAAAACTCCCGATTGTGCAGCTATTGTTGATGATAGAGCAGCAAGGCGTTGTAGTCAAACTTTGGGTATTACTACAATCGGTACAGGTGGCTTATTAATACTAGCAAAACGACGCGGAATAATTCCTAGCATATCCCCCGGAATTCAAGCTCTACGCGATGCAGGTTTATGGTTATCTGATACCGTAGTAAATTTACTGAAACAACAAGTTGGAGAATAAAAATTAGAGTTTACAGTAAACTTTGATTAGAGGTTAGCTAATGGAACGCCAAAAATTATACGAACGGTTTATTACTTTAGATTGGCAACAGCAGTTAGGTAATTTAGCCTCAACTCTTGCTACTATATCGCAGCAATCAATCAATCCCAAACAGGATTCATTAACCAATCATCTTTTACGAGAAGCTGCTTTAATGATTGAATGGTCTGCTAGCAATGTTCCCCAAGAATTTTTATTAGAATTAGCCGGAATGCAAAGAGAACTGTTAGCTTGGAGAAAAGATTTTCCGATTGAATCAGCCCGAAATATTTTATCGTTATATACCCGCAATCGAGCGGACTGTTTATTACAAATGTCCGGTTGGTTAGAAGATGATGAAAAGGTTGAGCTAAATTCTGATTTAGCCTCTGTCTTTTCTTATTCTCCTTGAGTTTCTGTTAACATTTGTACGAAATCTTCCAATGAAGGTACAGTGATAGTTTGTTTATGCAGTTGTTTTAGGAGCGCTAGATCGTTGAGAGAATTTATCCTTTGTGACAAGGCATCTGGCACTACTGAAAACCGTGTTTCTAGAACTTCAATTACATTTTCACGAGCAATTTCTAATTTGGCATCTCGTTCAAAACTGGTGATGTATGGCATTTGTTTTTCCTCCTCTATTCGCCTGATTTGGAACTTAAACTCTTGTTGAATCGTATCCGGTAAAATCATCATCCACTCAATAAACCGGAACAACTCTAAAATCTGATTTTTAGTATAGCCACGCTCATATAGTCGTCGCACTAAGCTTAATTTAGACTGAAAACGGCGCTGTAAATCATTGCGTGTTGCTTGGGTTTCTAAGTGAGCCGCGATAATAACGGCAAAGGGATTGGTGCTTTCCTCTAGTGTATCTATTCGATAGTCTAGTAGTTTTATTATTGGGAATTGCAAACTACTATGAAATCCCCATCGATGATAACTATAGCTTGTTGGCCGCCAATTGCTATTTTCGTCTCCTAGTACGGCAAAACTAAATACTTTTTGTCGATAGCGATCGAATAATCGATGATTGTAGACATACATTCGCTCGGCAAAGTCTGTTTGCACTTGTCCTTGGATTTCGACATGAATTAAAACCAGAGCATCTTCGCCGGAGTTCAGCCATACTTTTACCAGTTTATCTGCTAAACGCCTTCCGATTTCGGCATCACGAATTACTTCTTGCAATTCCGTGTCTAAGGTTTCATAACCTCTTTCCCAATTAATGTCGGCGTGAGCATCTGCGAAGCAAAAGGCCATAAATGGCTCAAAATAAACGGTGAGTGCTTCTTTCCAAGCACTATCGTAATCCGATCTCAGGTCATTGACCATTCTAGAAATCCCGACTAGGTTACTTTTGATTTTTCCAGTCAGTACCGATGGAAAATTTTCCATTGGGACATCTTGTAAACACTAAACTCAGCAGTTTCGAGTGCGACTGACTTGAGCAGGACAGAGAATGCGCGAACCATCTCTGTATCCGATAAATTTGACGAATACCAGTTCTCCCTCAGTTAGATCGTTCGTGTCTGGTTGATGTAGTTGAGGATTATAAGGTACTTGTTCCGAAACTTTTCCAATGGGTTCGATACCCCAACTTCTCAGCAGATTATCTAACGGCGCAAACAAGGAAACGATACTCTCGGTAGGCATTTCGGGACTAGCTTCTGCAAGGGCTTTCGCACTCGAATAGCAAGCCAGCAAAGTCTGCAATTGCTCAAGAGTTAAATGACGTTCTTCTGCTTGATTTTGCGATCGCAAATTCACCTCCTCGGAATTTTCGCCGTTCCCCTGTGCTGGTGTTTCCGGTGTTGCAACGTTACTAGATGGAATATTTTCGGAATGTACGACATCGTTCGGACAATTTTCTGACGCAGTAATTTCGTTGGAAATTGTCTCGGCATCTACTTTTGAGGGTACAACATCGTCATAATTCCGATAATTCTGACCATTTGTAGAATTATCGAAATTGTCCTGTAAGTCGTCATTACTAGTTGGAGTTGTCCAAGAATTGTCGGAATAGTCGTAAATTCGGGTAACGGGAGGCTGAGTGCCTCTTGAAGTCTGCGTTCGGTAGTTTTGAGTTATATCGGAATAGGGTTCGGAACTTTTCGGATTTCCGACGCGAGATTGGTCTACCGAAATTGCTCTAATCCGAAGGTCTTTTCCTTTGCCAGATAAAACAGCGTATCCATTTTCTGTGAGGGTGGCAAAGTCCTGACGGATTTCTGCTAAGGTGGGCTTGGGTTTAGCCCGTTTGAAAACGCTATTTTGGACTTGGACTGCGGATACTTCTGTCCCTTTTCGCAGGGCGTAAGCGTGAATGAGGGAGAGGCGACCAGGCATTTCGTCAGTGGCGTGGTTGTTAGTTTGGAGAATGCGAAATTGTCCGATGCTGAATTTAGCGGCGAGGATGGCTTTTTCTAGGGTATCAATACCGACTTGGAATGGGTCGTTTTTTTGTTCGTACTTCAATTCAATGCAGTGCAGCAATAGGGCTAATCTCAGGGTTTGACTGAGCATTTTGCCCAAATAAGCAAAAAATGCGGGATTTTCAAATTCTACAGTTTGTTGATTGCGTCTGACTTCTTCCCACCAGCGTTTCCAGCGAAGTTGTGCTTCTTTAGTAAAGGACAAGAAAAGCGGGGATAGTTCTTGTTCCTCGTCTTCTTGTGTTTGTGACAACCGTTTATGTAGTAAGCGCAGGTGGTCGTACAATTCTTGTAATTCTTGGTCGATAGAGACTTTTAAATCTGACCAAACGGCGAAGTTACTGGGTGTTGTTGGTAGTGCGACTAAAAATCGACTAATTAATCCATCTCCATCATCGGGGTCGCTAAATAATTGTTTGACTTTGGATAATTGAGTAGCTCCTGTTAAATTTAAACAGATATCTTTAAGGTGAAAAGCGTTTTCTTCCTTAGAACGTTCAAACTCAATATCAGCCGGAGCATTCCAAGTTTGGAGTAAGATTTGTCGAGTATCGCCTCCTCTATCTTTATATTGATCTAATTTCAACAAGCGCAGCAATTCATCAAAGACCCAGGTACAACCAGTTCTGGGTGTTAGTTCGCTCATCCGACGTATGGCACCTTCAGGACTTCCAGCTTCAATGATTTTTTTGGGAGGAGGAGCAGGCATTGTGGCTTTGAATATCCGGGGATTTTCCGAGCTTTCTAGAAGTTTTTCCTTTTGTTGTTGAGACTTTTCTTCCCATTTTTCTTTTAAGTTTTCAAGCTGCTGTTGGACTTTTTGATATTCGGTTTTGGCTTGTTTATAGCGTTGTTTGATGGGGCTAAATACAGAGCGCATTGTCTGACTTTTTCCCGCCGATGGTAAAGCAACAACCATCGACCAAAAGATGGGATACTCTATCCAACTATCTGCTAAGGTTGCACCTTCTTTACCAATAATGCCAATGTGTCCGCCCATTTCGCTTCCACAAGCAGCTAGAAGATATTGGTAAAGATAAACCGGGTCAATGGAGTCGGAATTGGCTTTACTTAAAAGTGCTGAGGCTAAGGGTGCAGGCAAAATTTGGCTCATATTTAGCTGTTCGCGTCGATAATTGAGAAGCTTCTTAAGTTCTAAGACATTTTCGGTTTTGCTGTCTGTTTGATTAATATAATGTTCGATTTCAACTGCTAAATCTTTGACTCCTTTTAAGGGATAGCTGTTATCGGAGGATAATTCGACAATAGCTGCTGTCTGTTGAGGTGGGTTTAGGTTGCTAGTAACGATGGTTGTTACTTGGTCGTACAAGGAATGATGATTACCATTACCGTTTGAGTTACTGCTAACTGTTTGGTAATTTTTGCCGTTATTGATGACATTTTGGTTTTTGAATGGTGAAGTCCAGCCGTCTTGTTTAGCCCAGTGTGCCAGAGTACCAATACCAACACCATTTTTATTAAAGGTTTTCCACTTTTTCTCGCATTCCCCTGGCTGGTATTTGGAAGATAGGCGACTCCATTTATCCCATTCATAAAGCAGAGAATCGTTAATGGATTTAAGAATCATCCCTACATTACACCATTGGTTATAGTCATCGACTCGGCTGGGGGATAAGGCGGCGAGATAGGATAATGCCCAATCAGTATCAGTCCATTTTGGTTCTTGGTAATGTGTTTGAGGGGTGGAGGAACCATTTTCGATGAGCATGGCTTCGATGAGCCAGATGGGTGCGAGTGCTATGGGAATTTCATCGGGAGCACAACCGGGAACCCAAATATATTCGCCAGTGGTAGGGTGAATGCTGGGAGGTAGGCAAGATTGTAGTCCAGTCCAGCGCAGTTCTAGTTGTTCACTTTTTCCATCATCTCCAGTTACGTCGGTGAGGAATTTCTTGGTACGAAGCGATGGGGCGTATTGTTCTCTTATGAGGAATAGGTATTGACAGCGCCCTGGACGACTGGAGGTAAAGGCGACTGTTTTGGGCAGTTCTTCGCCACCTGAGAGTTGCAGAATTTTTTCTCTAGCAGAGGCTCCATCTTGGTCTAGTGCCATCAGGTAAAAGGTTTCGCTGTTGATGGTGACTGGTGTACCTGTAATCAGCCCGTAGCCTTTGGGGTAACAGCGGTATTGAGTGCCATCGGCTTTGTCCACTAGAAAGCCGTTGGTTACAGCTTCTTCCATTTGGGCGGGAGTTAGTGGCTTTTCTTGCCAGCCTAAGCCTTGTGGAACTTTTTTGCTATCCAGCAGGCAGAGTTGCCAGTCTGAAGGGATGCAGGATAAGCCTTGAACAAGACGGGTTTTCAGGTCGTTATGGGATGAAGAATTGTTGTGCATTTTGGCTCCATTTTGAAGGGTTTGTGGGAGCCGGAGTTAGAACACAAAAATGTCCGAGCGTGGAGGTACTACAACATACCTATTGATTCAGAGCTTCCAATGTTTTAATATGGAAGCACTGACAATAGCTTGTCTAGACTCTGGCTACTATATTGCGGCTCCTAGACTCCGGCTATATGAAAGTAAGTTGGGCTCCAGCTATATGACAGTAAGTTAGCCTCCGGCTACATGAAACTACGTTGGCCTAGACTCCGGTAAGCTCCGGCAGACTATGGCTTTTGGAAGAAGCGATCTAGTTCAGGAAAGAAAAATTTTCAGAATGGGGATTCTAAAGTGGGTTTTTCTGACTAACTGTTCGCTTTGGTTTAAGTAATAGCCTCACTTGAGACTCGGCTAGAGTTAAAAGTGGGGCACTACTATCTTAGAGAGTATACTCTCAGAAAGGTCTTTATCAGTGAATTGTATCAGATTGATGTTCTTCATAGGACTGACCATACTATATAATATAGTTGAGAATAAATTTGATCAAGTAAAGAATTGTAAAAGTTAGGGTATCAGGCAATAGGGATCTGCGATAGCAGTTAATAGGTTATCCTGGTATGATGTAGGCCGCCTTACCACCCCTGCTGTTACTTCTTGGCTAGTTGGAAACTGGAATGTCAGCAAAAGTAGAAGAAAATGTCGTAGTAGATAGCCGAGTCCATCAACGCATTGGTCAGTTAATTAGGGCGTTGATGGAAGATGAGCGAATTGGTAGCTCTAGGGAGTTAGGAAGATTAACAGGAATTGCATTTAATACTCTGGCTAATTGGTGTGAAGGAAAAGCCGACCCTAGATTACAAAAGTTAATGCAGTTTGCTTATGCAATAGGTTGGTCGCTGACAGAGTTGATGCAATATGCGGAAGGGGATGAAGATCCTTATGAAGCGATCGCTCGTAAAAAAAAAAGCGCCGAAACAGAAGTATCGCAAAGCGTCGTAACAAGTGAAGAAGATCCATTAATTGATTATTTAAGTACTACGCTAAGTCCCGAACAAATTCAGAAGCGGGATTTATTTTTACAACGGATTAAAGCTGATTTATTACCGGAGGTTTTATCCCGGAAGAGGCTTTATGTTTTATTAATAGACAGTATGGCAATTAAGGGAATTTCGGAAAAGGAGATTTGTGAGAAAATATCCATTTCTGAGAAAGTACTATCGAAGATACGGAATATTGATATGGAATTTGAGTTTGGTCGTTCTTATTTAGAACAGTTAGCACCAAATCTTTTTCAAGTGAAAGATTGGGAAGAATTAAGACCTGTTTTTAAAGCACCCTATACTTCTTATGAGGGATGTGTTGATAGTTTGATTGAAGATTTACAATGAAATTGCAGGTGATCCGAATAAGTTTTTTCTTAATATATGGATACGGTTATGATCAGATTTAGAAAGCCTAATCATCCAAGCTATTAACCCACCCTATAACGTAAAAATTCCATCTCGGGACTAACGCTATGCAAACTCAGCCTGCTATCAACGAACATCTCTCCCCTGAATTAGCACAAATCTTTCTGGAAGGATTACCCGAAAACATTCTTAACGGACTGGAAATGCGAGCTAAAACAATGAACTATCCCGTTTGGGCAGTAATTGAAATGGCAATCTCCGGTTATCTTGATGAAGAAGCTTTATCCTTTGTTGATTGTAAGCCTAAGCTGGATTAGCGATCGTATTTGGGGATGGATATCGGTGCGTTCGCGTAGCGTGCGCGTTAGCGCAATCGTACTTGTTCACTTGGAGAGTGGGTTCGCGCAGCGATGCTCCCGCATTATCGCACCTAGATAATCAGAGGTGATTTTATAGGGACTGATCCGACAACTGCAAAAATCTCCCCTTACTCTCTTGATTTATTACCATAAAAATAAGATATAATTTTTTTACCTTATAAAAAGAAGTAAAAAATGACAGACATGACCGACCCTTACAAAATTGTTTTAAAAAAGCAGATAGAAATTGAAGTAGAAGTGGAAATAACACTTGATAAAGAGCAAAGAGATCCTTCATTTTTTGGGATGGACATAGCTGAAGAAGATTTTACTATTGAAGACACAGAAAGATGGGAAGAACTCTTAGAGGAGGAGGCTGAAAAAATAGCAAAAGAGTTGGCTGAACAGCGACTAAACGAGGTTGTAGAGAATGCGGAAAATCAGATGAAAGAAGGACGAGTTAAATCTTCTGAATTATTAAAATCTGAAGAAACCTGTTATGTAATGAAATGTACCATAGACATAGAGACAAACGACGAAGACTGGAAAACTATTTGATTTTAATAAAATAACGCTATTCTAATATTAGACTTAACCTTCCCTTTGGAAGGTTTTTTTAATAGCTAGTTCCCAGTACTGGTATTACTAAATTTAATTATTTAATAAGATACCCGGACAGTGATTAGATAGAAATCTCTATGCTTTCACCCGACCGATCGTGTTTTTCTACCCCTCTTCGCTCACAGTCATTTATCTCCGTACCGAGGTCAGTTATTGCAGTACATGACATCATGAGTGGCACGAAAAGTGCTATAGCAATTAATAGTAAAGAACTGAGCAAGGAGTTCAGTTTAATCAATTGTTAGCTTGAGGATAGGGAGGTAACTAAAGTGTGGGATTTAGTTAATGCTGCTAGCAAGGCTGTTCGCGCATTTGTGGATGATGTGAC
>JBAVZX010000225.1:0-5578 GCA_049589015.1 Phormidium sp.
TGTCCTTCATGAACCGCTTCTCACGTCCAGACATCGATTTTAAGCGACGTTTAGAACTGCGAGTGCCTTTTTGTTGGAGTTTACGACGATTGAATAAGTAACGTCTTTGAGTGTTTCTAATTTGGGAACTTGAGAAGAATTGTCCATCAGAAGTTACCGCTAGATGGTAGAGTCCCCGGTCAATTCCTTGAATTTTCCCGCTAATCTCTTGAGGATTATCTGACTCAAAAACCAGTCGAACCCAGAACTGTTTTGAGTGTTTTGAGTAAGTTAAAGTTGCACCACAAAACTCCCAAGTCTCAAAAATTTGTTGGAAATAATCAGGAATTTCGAGGATTAATTTGACTCGCTTACCAATACAAGACAAGGTTAATTGATGACCACGCAGTGTCATAGTGCGCTTATCATATCTCAATCCTGATGTTGGTTTCTTCCTGGGGACAAGTTTAAATTTAGTGGCTTTAATTGCCTCTAGTGCATTGTCTCTAACTGTTTGTAACAACGCAGAAGGCACACTCGGATATTGTAACCGCAGCATAGCGTACAAATCTTTGTGTGCCTTGTTTTTGTTAAAAGTTTTGTTCTCTATCGCCCAGTCAATATGTGCATTAAATATTGATGCACACTGATTCATCAGATTTAAAAATCTTTGATCAGGTAAGTTGACTGGAATAGAGACGGTGCGTTTCATTTAATAAATTCCTTTAACCGCGCTTACATCCCCGCCCACAAGGGGACGGGGTTTTACTCACGTTCAATAAAGCCTTTTTAGGGAAGCTTGCAAATCTTCTGTTAAACGCTGGGCGCTGCGTTTAACATTATCCCCTCGATAATCAGCTACTTTGAGGGGAGAACCGATGTTAATGTCTATTTTGCAGCCTCGGTGGGGGACTTCTTGACTATACTTGATGGCGATCGGAACTACTTTAATTCCCAAATTACACTTACTGGCTTCTGCTTGCAATGAGATCCGCGCAAAACCAGGTTTAAGTGCTTTAATGCAGTTTTCTCGGAAAATATTGCCTTCGGGAAACATCACTAAAACTTTTTCATTTTGGAGCAATTCTACTCCGTGACGGATGCTGCTAACTCCGGGATGGTCTGTATCTACCGGGAAACCTCCCAGGCGACGAATAAACCAGCCTTGAATTCCTAACATTTCATTGGCAGAAACCATAAAATGCAGATCTCGACCAGTAACATCTCGTCCTGCTCCATAGCCTAGCATGATTGGGTCCCATCGAGAACGATGGGTAGGAGCAAAGATTAAAGGCCCTTCTTTGGGGACATTTTCCCGACCTGTTACAGAAATTTGCCCAAAATAAGCCGGAAGCACAATATATCGTCCGATGGGATAAACCAGAGAAGCTACCCAAGGAGAAACGCTAGAACTAATATTGGTCGATGTTATGGTTGCCAACGAACTTGAGGAGGAATCAATTTGAGTCATCATACAAAAGATGGCTAGTAAATATATTTAAGCATCCTAATTTCTACCGTAAAATTTTCTGGCTGAATTGTCATGGTGTTTAGGGACACTTAAATTGCTGTCATTCGATTTTAGATTTTCGATTCACTTGACAGATGAATTTTCTCTGGTTATTTGTTTGTAGCTATTGCCTTTTTTGCTTAAACCAAGATTGTAGCTGTTGGCGACAAGCAGATTCTAGAATTCCCGCAAGTACAGATAAGCGATGATTGGAACAGGCGCTATCGGGGATGTTAGCAACTGTACGCACTGCACCAGTTTTGGGATCATCTGCACCATAAACCAGCATTCCTAATCTAGCTTGGACGATCGCACCTGCACACATCGGACATGGTTCCAGGGTAACGTAAAGAGTACATTGGTTCAAATGCCAATTTTCCAAAGCTTTTCCCGCTGTTCTCAGGGCGATAATTTCCGCGTGGGCGGTGGGGTCTTTGTCCCGTTCTTTGCGGTTTTCTGCCTCTGCTAATAAGTTACCATCTCCGTCAATAATCACGGCACCTACGGGTATTTCTCCTGCTTCTCCAGCATTTTGGGCGAGTTCTATGGCGCGACTCATCCATTTTTGGTGAGTTTGGTAGGTTGAGGGAATCATTTTTTTTATCCCTCAGACTGAAGTCTGGGGCTACACAAACTAAGTCTGTCTGCGCGGACTAATTTTTTGTTTTATTCGGCTGCTTGGGTTAATAATGGGTCTAGTTTGGCTTCGCTATCTAATTTGTAAATGTCGTCACATCCGCCAATGTGTTGATCATTAATAAATATTTGGGGAACTGTTCTCTGTCCGTTGGCGCGTTCTGCCATTTTGTTTCTGGCTTCTTCGTTTCCATCTATTTTATATTCGATGTAATTTACGCCTTTCCACCACAACAGCATTTTGGCGCGAATGCAGAAAGGGCAAGTTTGCCAGGTGTAAATTTCTACGTTGGCTTTGATGAGTTCGGGGTGTCGTCCTAAAATTGGGTTGAGGAAGTCTAGCATTTTGGGTTTCCTGAAATTAGAGGGAGTGATTAATTTTTACCACAGATATCCACAGATGAACACAGATGAACACAAATGTAGATTTAGATTTATGGTGAGTCATAAAGATTGATTTAATGAAAGTATTATTACAATCCAATTAGTTGAAAATGGAATAAAAGCTTTTTAGAAGTATGCTTTTTTCTGCCTGTTTGTACTAGACATTCGCTGCTTTTTCCACTGTCAGACCAATTTCTTGCCCATAAGATAGTTCTAGTGTATGTCCATCTGGATCTCGTAAAAAAGCCCAATATCCGACAGGATAACCTGAGTCTTTGGGTTCTTCAACTAGTATCCCTTCTTGACGAGCTTTATTACAAAGCACATCCATTGCTTCTCGGCTTTTACAACCTACTCCTAAATGGGCAAATGGAGAGAGAATTGGTTGTACAGAATTGGTTTGAATTAGTACAATTACAAATGGTCGAGTGTTGTCACTCAGCCAAGCGACTGCTACTCCTGCGTTTGCATCAATGCGACGGTGAACTACTTGCATTTGAGCATACGTTGTGTAAAATTCAATACTTTTTTCAATGTTTGAGACGGGAAGGGCAATATGTGTAAGTCCAATATCAACCATTTTGTGTTCCTTGAGAGTGGGTGTCTTTATTTAGATTAGATCATCTTGAGAAAGTGGTAAGAATATTGTACTCACTGTCCAGACAATGTAATTCTCTGTGGGGAAGATTTTCAAAATTTGATTGCTGAAGAAATGGAAACTTTGCCGGATGATGATGAGGAGTAAAGGTTTTGCGATCGCACTCCATCTTTTAAAAGATGGATGGGGTGCGATCGCAAAATAAATCAACTTACTCAACTGATAATTCAATAACTTCAAACTCAGGTGCATTGATGATAATTTTATACGGGCTTCTGAAGCCACATTGTTGACGCACCTTTTTAATTTCTGGCATTAAATTTTTCAAATATGGTAGTAAGCTACGCGGATCGTTACCAGCATGAAGAGTAATTTCCCACTCCAAACAATACGATATACCACTACCAATTTTAACAGAGTTAACTGCTGAACATTGGTAAAAGAAATTGATTTTTACTGTAAAATATGTTTCCCATTCTTTGATCCCATGCTTTTGTCGAGCTTTTGCTTCTGGTAGCATGATTTCATGGAAAAAAGATACAGAGGGATTTAGAGGAGTTTGCTGAATTCTGAAGTTAATTGCTTTAGTGCCTTTTATTCGATTGCAATTAACGCAAAGAGTTTGTAGGTTATCTAATAAGTGAGTCCCGCCATGATATTTGGGATTGATATGGTCAACTTGTAACTGACCGTTCTGTCCACAACAAAGACAGCGAAAATTATCTCTTTTTTTCACTTGGTCTTTGACTGTTTTCGATGGTTGAGTAACAATGGCTGGTTCTTCTTTGAAAGTTGATTTATCTAGAGAATTACGACGTTTTCTCAATATCCACTCGACGCAAGCATTATAGTGAGATTTAAAAAGGTCGTAGTTGTGGTAAATTATTTGCCAGTAACGCTTTACACTGTAATACTCTTTGTTTAATTTATCATCTTCATCCCAACGACTTAGACGAGCATCAATACACTCTTGCGCTATGATATCTAAGTCATGTTCTTTCCGTAGTTCAAAGTCAAACCAATCAGGCGGCTGCTTGTCATTTACAGCCATGTGACGCGCAATGTAGAAGATGTTTTTGAGTAAATCTCTACCTATATGATCTTCTACCGAAAAGTAACAACTTTGCCAAAATTCCAGCACCTTTATTTGACTTTCAAAAGTTATGTCAGGTTCTGCAAAATCATCTAGATTTTCTTGCTTGAGATACTCGATAAATTCTTGGTAACTTTCTCGCTCATTTTCAAAAACCATAACTAAAGTATTGACAGATTCTATGTCATCATTTCCCTGAATTAAAGTTTCAAACTCAACTCGATACCAGCCGATAGGTATGAAAGTAAGAAATGACACAGAATTTATATTAAAGTCACTCTCCATTTGCTTGATTAATTGACGCACCAAATAAACAGATATCAGCTGCATCGCTTTTCTTTCAATATTATCTGTTACTTCAATAACTGGAAGTGGTATAATAGGATCATCATAGATTGCCCAATTAACATTTTGTTGCCAATTGTCGATAAAGGAGACAATATAAGCTTGGTCTGTACCGCCGAATTTTCGACCTCGTAAAGCTCTACCTACCATTTGAGTTAGGAGAATTTTACTGGTAGTTTGTCTGGTTAAAAAGACGGTATCTACATTAGGAACATCTGTTCCTTCAGTCAGCATTCTGACATTAATCAATACATCTAACTCATTGTTACGAAAAGCTTCTAAAACTTTTGAGTTACCGTTTTGATTAGATTTATTCCTAGCATCAGCAATTCCGAGATTAGCATCAGAGTGAGAATATATTGTACCGACTTTTATTCCTTTTTTCTGTTGTTCTAAAAACTCGCGCAACTGTTCGCATTGAAACCAGCGATCGGCAAAAATAATCGTTTTGCCATAAAGCTCTTTATTTTCAGCGTAAGTTCTGGCAATGAAAGCATTGCGATCGCGATTCTCTGCCAACTTAGTAATAATTTCTTCAGGAAGGTCTTGATAGGTTTTCACCCATTGCTTGTACTTGTTTTCGTCAAATTCGGGAGTAAAAACTGTTTGGTACTCCTTAAAAACTGGCTTTGCTAGAATTCCCGCTGCTATCAAACAATCTGAGCTTACTTCATAGAGTCTATCCTGGGGAAAAAGATCCTTTAAACGACCTCTTTCTGTATGAAAAGGAGTAGCAGTTAACCCCAATAAATACATTTTTGGGTGATTTTTTCGCAAATTATTAATAAATTTGTAATAGCTAGGTGCTGGGGAATGATGCGCTTCGTCAAAAATAACAAATAGTTTATCTCCGGCTGCTTTGAGGAAAGATTTTAGTTGTTTAAGTTCGTTAGATTGAGCGCGAGTTACTGTTTGCAGAGTGCAGATAACTATATCATCATCTGGTTCAATTTGACAGGGGCGAAAGTGTCCTTTTGTCCCCGAAACAACACGCACTTTTAGTTGTCGTTTTTGGGGATTTAATTGATGGATT
>JBAVZX010000226.1:0-1993 GCA_049589015.1 Phormidium sp.
AGTTTACGCACTTTTGGCTAGGGGATTTACAGAAAGAGAACCCGGGTTAATTCGGCGGGCTAAAATGCTGCTCACCAGACTATTGAAACGCCAAGATGTTTATTTGGAAATGGCGGTAGCAGCACTATTACTGGGACAAACAGAAGAAGCTTCCCAAGCCTTAGAATTATCCGGGGAACACCAATCTCTCGCTTTTATTCACGAACATTCTCAAGGAGATCCAGATTTATTACCCGGACTTTGTTTATATAGCGAACATTGGTTACAGTCAGAAGTTTTTCCCCATTTCCGCGACTTGGTAAATCAACAAGTATCTTTGAAAGAATACTTTGCTGACGAACAATTACAAAGTAGCTTAGAAGCATTACCACCAGAGACAGAAGGCGTAACTGACTGGGAAGCGATCGCATCCGATCGCTTATCCAAAGTCGCTAGTCTCGGCGCAAGTACCGCTGCTGGGGAAAGAATCACCACTCATCCCACCTTAACCTACTCCCCAAACCAAGCAGCTAATCACACAGAAGCATCTAACCCCGCTTCAACCAGAGAAAATGTCAACAAAAGAAACTTTACCAGCGCTGCTAATCTAGAAAATCCCAGCACTTACAACTTACAAACTGTACCCACCGCCGAGCGAGTAGTACAGGGAACCACAGCCGCAGAGCCCCAAACAAACCAAGTCAGTGAACGAACAGTAATTCAAGGCAGCGGAACAGCTAAAATTCCAACCACAGCAGAAACTACCACAGAAACCGATCCATCACTTCGGGGAATATCCGTTCCCGTAAGTAGCAGACGCGCTCAACGAGCCAACCGATGGTCAAATTGGCAAGATTGGTTGTTATCCAGACGCAGAGGCAGAAGCAGAGAAGTACCTGTGGTAGTTTTCGCAGTAATTGGCGTATTGGGAATCGGACTCTCCATACTACTACTTAGTTGGATTATTCAAGCTCTCAGTCCCAAACCTGCACCACAAGTACAAAAACCAGTAGAACAAATAGTACCTGTTCCCGCACCTAGCCCAGAAAATAATACGGCAATTTTAAGCACTGCTGGCCCCATAACTCCAGTAGTGGCTGAACAAGTTATTCAATCATGGCTAGATACCAAATCCAAAGCTTTTGGCTCACAACATGAAATTGATGCACTCAACAATATTTTAGTTGGCCCAGCTTTATCCCGTTCCCGCAGATTGGCACAAGCAACCCAAAACGAAAACAAGTATCGCAGGTACGAACACAACATCAAAGAAGATTCAGTCAAAGTGGTGAGGACAACTGCTAACCAAGCCAGAGTAGAAGCACAAGTCAGTGAATCAGCAGAAACTTTGCAAGGAAATGAAGTAATTAAACGCGAGTCTTATAACAGTCCTAACCTGCGTGTGCGATATGACTTAGTGCGTCAAAATGGTCAATGGAAAATTCAAAGTATCACGACAATTAAAAGTTAGTTATCAGTGATATTAGAAAACTTGAACGATCGGCACAGGTCATGAGTAAACAAAATTCATCTTGGCTTGTGCTTGATGGTTAATTTAATGATTAATTTAATTAGCGAAAAACACTTCTATAAGGTTATGTCAGGAAAATTTGACATAACTAAAATCGGTAATAATGGCTAATGTCATGATTTGATGACATATTGTAGCCTCAGCACCCCATAATCACGTAAATGTACTCAGGATGATCGGGGAAACCCCTTGACCTTAAGCCAGACTTTTTGCAACATATTGTAAAGAAAGCGATCCCCACGATCCCAAAAACAACCCAAAAATCAAGTGAGCTTTTGGCTATGAAGGAGTTAAGGAGTGTTTTTCCAGATAAATTCACAATTTCCGATCGGATGCACTGACATTTTTTTAGGTGAATTACCAGAGATAGCACTAGAACTGAAAGTCGAAAAAATAATCTAAATTGTCTAAGCAAGGAGTGGGTGTTTTGAAAAAATTACATCGACAATACTGAGAAAAATTCATTTAACAAAAACCAGAGGG
>JBAVZX010000227.1:0-3217 GCA_049589015.1 Phormidium sp.
TTAAATCATATCGACTTTTATTTGTTAGATAATTCTGCTCCCGATCAAGAGCGTTTTTTGTCTTTTTACCACTCCCGCAAAAGACGAGTAATAGCTGATATTAATCGCCAATTTTCAGACAAAACTAATACTGGGTCTTTTTGTTACTACAACTTTTGCAATCGTACTCTTAATCTTGCCGATCGCCAATGGTCACTTTTCCTAATTCCTCAAGCAGAATATATAGGCATTCAATCCTTTTGGCGAGCCGGAGTAACGCTGTTTAGTGGATTACTTCTGACTGCGATTATTACTGCTTATTTACTCACTTCATTACATCACACATCCGAAGTAGAAAAATTAGTTTTTGAACGCACCGTACAAGCCAAACAACTTCGAGAAACTTTGCAAACTTTACAGCAAAATATGGAAATGCTCGACTTAGCTAATGATAGCATTATTATTCGGGACTTAGAGAACAGAATTAATTATTGGAATCAAGGTGCAGAAAGACTCTATGGGTGGAAAAAATCTGAATGTATTGGTCAGTATACACATATTTTATTGCAAACGGTTTTTTCTAAACCTCGTGAAGAACTTTTTAGCGAATTTCTAGAAAAAGGCTATTGGGAAGGAGAGTTAATTCATACTAAGCGAGATGGCACACAAATTACTGTAGAAAGTCGTTGGACTTTGCAAAGAGATGACAGGGGAAATGCGATCGCCATGCTAGAAATTAACAACGATATTACCCAGCGCAAAGAAGCCGAATCAGCCATACATCAACTAGCAGCTAAAGAGCGAGAAAAAGCCAAACAATTAAAGCAAACATTAAAAGAATTACAAAAAACTCAAACCCAACTTATTCAAACCGAAAAAATGTCTAGTTTAGGCCAATTAGTCGCCGGAGTAGCCCATGAAATTAACAACCCAGTCAACTTTATTTATGGCAATTTATCCCATACTGACGAGTATATTCAAGATTTACTAAAACTCCTTCGCCTCTATGAATATCACTATCCCGTCCCTGTCAAAGATATTCAGGATTACTATGAAACTAGCGAAATAGATTTTCTGATCGAAGACTTACCAAAAATCCTATCTTCTATGAAAGTCGGTGCAGAACGGATCAGGCAAATTGTCTTGAGTCTCCGCAATTTCTCGCGCTTCGATGAAGCAGAAATGAAAGCAGTAGATATTCATGAAGGCATAGATAACACATTATTAATTTTGCAAAATCGTTTGAAAGCCAAACCCAATCATCCCGCCATTGAAGTAATTAAAGAATATGGAAATTTGCCCAAAATTGAATGCTACGCTGGACAACTCAATCAAGTATTTATGAATATTATTACAAATGCTATCGATGCCTTGGATACTTATAATGAACAACGTTCTTTCCAAGAAATTCAAACCAATCCCAGTATTATTAAAATTTACACAGCAGTCATTGGAGAAGGAACAAAAGAAAACCCTCAGCGAGTTTTAATTAAAATTACTGATAATGGCCCAGGTATGACTTCCGAAGCGAAAAAGCGACTATTCGATCCATTTTTTACCACTAAACCAGTAGGAAAAGGCACAGGTTTAGGTTTATCTATTAGTTACCAAATAGTAGTAGAAAAGCATGGTGGTATGCTAAATTGTGAATCGCAATTGGGACAAGGTACAGAATTTTTAATTGAAATTCCCATGAACCAACAACTGAAAAGTCCTATAGCAACGTAAATAAATAAATTTACCTTTATCAACCGTTTATTTCTGACTAAATTCCAAATATCATTGTTAGTCTGACATACTAACACCTCAGATCTTGCACCAAGGGAGGTTCCGCCTCTTGGTGCAAGATCTGAGACACCCGATTCTAACAGCAATAATGGTAAAGAAATTTGGCTTTTTTGTCACAAGCGATCGCATCTTGACCAAAAAACTAATTCTTTCGCACTGAACGCACTCTACGACGACTCATACCTCAGCGCATTGAGACTCAAGTCACAACCACAAACGCTTACTGTCACCCTGCACAACAGGAAAACCGCTCATTATATTCACATAGTCTAGAGCGCAACAGCTAACCACTGCTCAACTTGCCCTAGCACCTGTCGTGTCTCGTCAGTGGAAATTCTGATCATGTTTGATGCTACCCAATTAATTATCGATCGCTTCGTCCAAGAACTCAGAGAAGGATATCGGCGTACCTACGGAGGCTGGAAACCAGACTACGCCGATATCATAGCTTGGGCGGGAAACATGGCATTAGAAAACATTGCCAACAGTGATGCCCTTTACCACAACGTCGAACACACAATTTTAGTCACTTTAGTAGGACAAGAAATCATGCGGGGTAAGCACATCCGCGAAGGTGGAATATCCTGCGATGATTGGCTGCATGGCATCATTTCTTTGTTGTGCCATGACATTGGCTATGTTAAAGGTGTTTGTCGCCAAGATAGACCCTTAGATAACTTATACGCCACTGGAATCAACGGCGAAATGGTCAAACTAAGCCCTGGATGTTCGGATGCCAGTTTAGCCCCTTATCATGTAGACCGCGGTAAACAGTTTATTCAAGAACGCTTTGGCTATCACAAACTAATTGATGCCCCAACCATACAACTTAATATGGAATTAACTCGTTTTCCAGTACCCAACGATGAAGACCATCAAGATAAGGGAAATTGTCCGGGTTTAGTTCGCGCCGCTGATTTAATTGGTCAATTAAGCGATCCCAGATATTTGAAAAAAATTGGCGCACTTTACTACGAATTTGAAGAAACAGGCGTGAACAAAAGTCTCGGCTATCGCCATCCCGGAGATTTACGTCACAATTACGCCAAGTTCTACTGGAATGTAGTTTATCCCTATATTGATCAAGCACTTAGATATTTGGAATTAACCCAGGAAGGTAAACAAATTTTGGCCAATCTTTACGCCAATGTCTTTGTTATCGAACATGAAATGCCCTCTGTTGAGGCTGCGTGAATATACTTTAATTTCAAATTAATGGAATTAAAGCATATTCACTAGGTCGGTAAGTTGCCTAGCCCAAATTAGTCTGAATTATGGGAATAATATAAATCCAATTCTGAGCGAAATGATTGGGAGTAAATCACTGGAGTTTAGACTATCGCACCTGCGGTGCGATGTCTAAACGGAGAATCCCAAGGGAAATCACTCAGTAGTTAGCCGAGTCAAAAAACTTGATTAAATTAGGAATTTCGAGCCAAAAAAGTTAAGT
>JBAVZX010000228.1:0-1964 GCA_049589015.1 Phormidium sp.
TCACAGCACTTTGAACCCCCGTCCCTTTAGGGCTGGGGTGGTTTCAGCCTTTCACTGACTTCCCTGTTCCTCTTTTTCAATGGCTTTTTCAGTGCGTTCGTAGGGGTTTCTGGGTTGTTTTTTGGGAAACAAACCTATCATAAAGTTGTTAAGTGTGGTTCTAGTTTGTAAGCTGGCATTACTGACAGGTTTGAAGGGAATGCGATCGCCCAGCAAGACAAACAGCAAAAATAGTGCAATCAGCAGGGAAAAATTAGCTTTAGAAAACATAACAATTATTAACAATTAAGTTAATCAAATCACTTAATTCTATTGTTCCCACTCTTCACTGAAAAAGCTGCTATTTTTTGGGTTGATTTAAGGATGAACTTTCCCATCAGGCATTTTAGCTTCTTGAAAGTTAGCTCCTTCCACATTAGCGCATCCCAAAACATTTAAACTCAGGGCGGCTCCCCGATCGCTTGCTTTGAGATTTAAGCCAAGGTTAGCACTGCGAGGATCGTCATTTGTTGGCGTAGTTCCTAATTTAAAACCTAAAGAACCTCCATCATTGTTAGCTCTTAGTCTCAAGCTAATCCCAACACAACCTAAATCAGCACGTTCTAAATTAGCTTTGGTAAAATTGGCTCTTTTTAAGTTAGCATTCCCCAGTTTTGCGCCTTCTAAGTTAGCGCCTTCTAAGTTAGCACCTTCCAAGTTCACGCCGCTTAAGTCGGCTCCCTGTAAATTAGCATTTCTCAAATCACATCTGGGACATTCTCTAGTTTCCAGCAATTTTTCCACTCGTTTTTGAGTGTTTAAAAAGGAAATATAGAAATATGATGTCGCTCCCGCAGCGAGTAAAATTATCAAAACGGTGAGATGCTTCATAAATTTCATGGCTAAACTAGAAGCTGCTTTGGCTTCCTCAAGTAGTTGATCTTTACTACTAAAGTTTCAGCTTCCGATCCGGAATTTCTCCAGAAACTTAATTAAATAAAAACTCGTAATCTTCTCAGTAAAATCCCTGATTTAGTCAATTGTCACCTGCTAATTTAGAAATATTCTCACCTGTAACACGACAAATTCGCCAGTCTGGTAAAACATCTGCACCCATACGTTGATAAAAGCCGATCGCAGGTGCATTCCAATCTAATACGCTCCATTCTGAACGACCACAATCCCGTTCAACTGCTAATTTAGCTACATGAATCAGTAATGCTTTGCCAATACCTTGATTGCGGTATTCTGGTAACACAAATATATCTTCTAAATATATTCCTGGTTTAGTCAGAAAGGAGGAATAGTTAGGAAAAAATAAAGCAAATCCTACTGCTGTTCCTTCTAGTTCAGCTAATATTGCTTCGGCGTAAATGCGATCGCCAAATAAGTGCGATTCCAAATCTGCAATATTTCCCGTAACTGCATGAGTTAACTTTTCGTATTCCGCCAACCCTTTAATTAAATGAAATAAAGTTGGCACATCTTGGGGAGTTGTCGATCGCAAAATCAAATTAGTCATTAGTTATTCGTCATTGGTGTTATGTCATTGGTCATTAGTTATTGGTCATTGCTTAACCAATACTATTCTCAAGCACCAAATATTTTAGCAGAGAGTACTAAAAAGTAAAAGGTTGGGGAAGAAAGAAAGATTTTAACCTTTTCCTTCCCCCTTTCCTTTTTTCCCTTCTGCATTCTGCCTTTCTCTAATTATCTCAACCAACTTTTGAGCCGTTGAGCAATTTGCGGACGGCGTAATTTCCGCATAGCTTTACTTTGAATTTGGCGCACCCGTTCGCGGGATAAATTGTACAAATTACCCACTTCTTCTAAAGTGCAAGGTTCACTGGTTGTTAAACCATAACGGAGGGAAATTACATCCTTTTCTCTCGGTGTGAGCACATCACCTAATACTGACCAAATTTCCTGACGTAACATAGTATCATTCATTTGTTCTTCAGGAGATTGGGTATCACTATCTTCTA
>JBAVZX010000229.1:0-4278 GCA_049589015.1 Phormidium sp.
AAGGCTTTAAGTCGAGTGTCTAGAGGCTGTTTGGCACAGCCTTTAAGAGTTAAAATCTCTTAAGAATCGAGAGTGTCTTTAGACCTGAGAGTGTCAAAATGCTTTCACTGGCGTTGCAATTTCCCGGCTAGTAGTTTTAAACACATTCGCCTTACATTATCATACCAAGGGAGGTGGGGACTCTACACTAAAATAGCTCCATTAGTTCCCATCTCCCCATCCCCTCACTAACCCCGATTCAGACGATATAAAATTTGCGCTGCTAATTCCGTTCCCGGCATAGATTTATTGATATAAGCATCGGCTCCAGCGGAGTATGCTTTGGTGATCACATCTGCTTCGGTGTGCGCTGACAAAAATAGGACTTTAAGATGCTGCCATTGTCGATCTGCACGCACCACTTTACACAGTTCAATGCCATCAAATTCGGGCATTTGGAAATCGAGAATTAACACATCGGGATTGCAAGCAATTAGCACTTGCCAAAACTCTTGGGGATGAGCAGAGGTTGTTACCTGCATCCCATAAGATGATAATAAAATCGATAGCAACTTGAGAAAACCTGGGTCATCATCGACAATTAAAACGCGATTACTCCCAACTTCTTGAGGCTTTTGATTCAACACATCGGTAACAGTTTTCAGTATTTCGTAAGCAGGTAAGGGTTTATGCAGAAATACGCTTACCCCCAACCGAGCAGCGGCTACCCGATCGCACAAATCTTCCCTAGCGGTAAAGATAATTACAGGGATTCTTGGAGAGCGCTCCTGTATTTCCTGCATCAATGCTAATCCATCTTCTGCACCTGGAAAGCTAAGATCCAGCAAAATTAGACTTGGCGGAGACTGAGTAATCATCTGATGAGCAACTTTTAAGTCAGTAGCAATTTCTACTTGAAGATTCCAGGCGAGTGCTTCAATTCGCAAGCGATCGGCTAATTGTAGGTCATCATCTACAATCAAAATTCGGGAAGATGCAGTGGCTGAGTGTAGAGTTTGTGGGGTTGGTTGTGTTTTGGGAGGTGAAGTTGTTTGGGCTTTTGCAACTGTCTCCTGTAACAAACCGACTAATTTAATCGCCTCCTGAATTTGGATCATTTCTAAAGGATTTTCTTTGAGAAAAAGCTCGATTTGTTTTGCTTGTTGCGCTGCTTCCATTAACCCAAACATTCCCAGCGAACCGACCATTTTATGTGCTAAACTTGTCGCCTCTTGCTGTTGTTCTGGCGAAAAATTGTCCGTCTTGAGAGCATTTATTAATTCCGCCAAAGTGCTAACTTGCTCAGCATATTTTGTTTTAAACTGATTCCACACTTTTAATGCCACCGCCTGAGCTTTTTGCTCATTTTCGGATTTGTTAGTTTGAATGTTAAATGAAGCTGCGGTTTGAGTCGGAGGAGAAACTGGGGTAACAACGTGAGGAGAGCGTAAGCGATATCCTAATCCATAAACAGTTTCAATGGGGTCTGCTGCACCAGATGCTTTGAGTTTTTGGCGTAAACATTTAATATGAGTATTAACAGTTTCTTCGCCTGGTGCTTCGGCGAAATCCCAGAGGCGATCGAGAATAGCACGACGACTATAAATACGTTGTGGATTAAGCAGGAAAAGCTCTAACAAACAATATTCTTTAGCTGTGAGACGTAATGGTATTCCATTACAAGTTACTTCGCCACTAATTGAATTCATCTGAATATTTTCCCAAGTTGCGATCGTTGGTAACGTCTTTACCTTGCGAAGAACTGCTCGCACTCTAGCCAATAATATCTCTAAATTAAATGGCTTAGTTACATAATCATCGGCTCCCGCATCGAACCCTGCAATTTGAGCTTCTGTGGTATCACTCGCAGTTAATAATAAGATCGGATTCTCATACCCTTCACTGCGAAGTTGTTTACAAATGCTAATGCCATCCAATCTCGGCAAGCCAATATCCAGCAAAATCAAATCATATTCTTGATCTTGTGCTAGTTGTAGCCCGATTTCTCCATCAGTAGCGCGTTCGACTATCCAATGATGGTTTGTTAGTGCTGTTGCTAGGAAGTCTCCGATTGCGCGATCGTCTTCTATTAATAGTAGTTTCATGGAAAATCCTCCTTATTTATCTCAATAATAGTCAGTATTGTGGTAATAATCTTAACTTGTGACAATTATCTGGTTAAGTAAAACTTGCGTATATACTCTAACCAAATTCCGTCCTTCATGTTTAGCTTGACAATGCTCGATCGGCAGCTTCAATTAAAACTTCCCCACTTAAGCCATTTTCAGGAAACAGAAAAACTCCTAAAGAAATAGAAATAGATCCCAAAGTTTAACGGCGATTTTGTAATTTTGAAAGTTTGATAAAAACCTCTATTAGCAAAGGCTTTTAATAGACTGCTGATGCAAGTTAATAAATATTGAATCACCATTTTTGGGCAACGATTTAACTTTATGGTCGAAAAATGAAGAACTGGTGAAGTTATCAAACTTTACAGAGAATTGGTATAAGTATTAACTAGTATTCAATGAGGCTACCAACCCAAACCGGGACAATTCTGTTAATGTCCGGCTCGGAGGCTTATTTTTCGACCGCAAAGGTAAGATCATCGTTTCTCTGGGCATTGTTTTCAGTAAATTCTGTGTTTCTACCTAACGATTTTATCGACGTTCCGTACTTTCATTGGGGAAATCCCAGTCATTTTACTAGCTGTAAATTGTCATAAGCGCCTCAAAAATTATGGCCAGAATTACAAAATTTAACTTTAGTTAAAAAGCTGAGATTCACTGCTTACAGGAGATTTGAGGCCAACTTTACTAGAATTTTAAATCAGCCGGAAGTTTTTTAAGGATATGATAAAACTACTGCTTTTTCATCGACAACCCCCCAAAGACATGAGTAATATAGGAGGCATAGGGAAGGGAGTTAAGCACAAGCCAACCACAACTTCCTAAATACCTTTAAAAATCAGACTAATGACTAGGAGAGTTCAACTAAGATGAAAAACACAATTTCTACATTATTAGGTTCTGCACTATTAGCTACTGGAATCGCTTCTGCACTCGTTACCGCACCCGCTAATGCTTTTACTCTTGGTTCTTGCAGCACCAGTAACGTATCAGGTAGCGTCAGCTGTGGAGTAGGTGAAGCTAATCAAGATTCCGTCAATCCTAAAGATCCACTGACAGTTAATGAAGAAGCATTCTTTGGTTTGAGTGACTGGACATTTGACGGAAAAATTGGTACAGCTGGTTATACAGGTACAGGAGATGGAAGTGGAAAATCTGGAAGTTGGGATATTTCCAGCGTGTTCCAAGATACCTGGAATGATGTCATGCTCGTCTTCAAGAGTGGTAATGGCACTACACTTACTGGTTTCTTGCTCGAAAAAGGTCAAACAGCTGGCTCTTGGTCTAGCCCATTTTTACAACCCGGTAAAGATCCCAAAGATGTTTCTCACATCAGTGTTTACTACACAAGTGGTGGAGAACAGCCTCCTGTAAGTTCCGTTCCCGAACCTGCTACTTTGATGGGTTTAGGTTTGGTAGCTAGCGGAATGGTAATGGCACGTCGTCGCAAGTCTAGCTAGTCAGCCTAGAATTTAGATACTGGGACAAACTGTTTCGGTGTCCCAGTTCTACTAAAGTAAATACAGAATTGTTCCATGATAAAGAAGAGGATAGGTGCTTAGTTGTGTGCTATTAACTCAAAGTTTGCTGTAATTATCTGTTGACAACCCTAAGAACCTCCTAGTTTATTAGTTTACTGATTCAAGTCGTTATAGGTATGAGCCTGTAACGACTTCCTGCTTTTAGCTGTTTTATGCTAGTCTTGCCACTGCAACAATAATCGCATTTGCTGCACTAAATCTGTTGCTGTGAAAGGTTTAGTAATTACACCTGTTACTGGTAATTTAGCAAATAGTTGTTGCTCTCTTGGTTGTGCTTTAGCTGTTAACAAAATAACGGGAATTTTTTGAATAGTAAGATTTTCTCTGATTCGCTCTAGTGTAGTAATTCCATCCATTCCTGGCATCATGACATCTAGTAAAATTGCGTCTGGTTGTTGAATTTCGGCAATTTCTATACCTTCGATTCCTGAAGCTGCAATAAACACATCCCAACCTGCAACTGTTTCCAAGGAAATTTGCACTATTTTGCGAATACCGAAATCATCATCAATAATCAAAATTCGTTTAGCTGCCATGAAAATTTTCCTCCCCTATTGGCAACGTGAAATAAAATGTGCTGCCTACACCTAAAATACTTTCTACCCAAATGTTTCCGCCATGTTGCAGAA
>JBAVZX010000230.1:0-5600 GCA_049589015.1 Phormidium sp.
GGATTTTACTAACTACAGCTGTTAAGGTAGTAATTGGTACTCCGATTATGTCAATCAGTGTTGATCCTAAGTTAATTGTCAAAGATTTAATTGCCATACAAATACTCCTATTTTTGAATCCTCAGAAAAAATCTCAAAACCCAAAGCACCCTATTTAACTGACTCGATTAGGCTATTTTAATTTTATAGGGTAGATAATACTAATGCCTAGCCCTGAATATGTTTGGCGCTACCAATGGCAAATGATTCGTCAGCTTGCGCGGAAACTTCCTCTTCCTTTTCTTGGGTAAAGCTGCCTAATGGGTTAAATTCAATGTTTTTGGCGAGAAAGTATTGGCAGAGTCATCCCAGAGTGGACTAGCCGTTGGTCTTTTGTTTTGTCTAGCTTTACTGCTATGACCGAAACTCCTTACTCTGATCGCAAGCTTACCAAACTCTCCCTTTCCTGAGATCTTGCACCACTCTCAACAAGACTTGAAAAACCGGGTTTCTTCACGGAAAATCTAGGGTTTCAGGTTTAGTTATTGGCAAGAAACCCGGTTTTTACCCTTGGTGCAAGATCTGAGTTTCGGCTCTTTGGGACCGATCGCCGCCAAGCTGTATTCCCCCATCTCCTCATCTTCCCAACCATAGATAAGTCTATATACTTATCGGGGAAAAAGTTTTATCAAAATTTGTTACTGAATTGTTACGAAGTTTAATATAATAAAATCATTCGTTAAATAAGTATTTTTGCTCAAGGCCATGATAGAGGCTCAATTTCCCTGGCTCACTGCGATCGTCCTGCTCCCCCTGGTAGCTTCCCTGCTCATCCCCGTATTGCCCGACAAAGATGGCAAGCGCGTGCGGTGGTATGCGTTGGGCGTAGGTATCGCTGATTTTGTGTTGATGTGCTACGCCTTCTGGAAGCATTACGATCCCAGCACTGCAACTTTTCAACTCGCGGAAAAGTATGCTTGGGTGCCGCAGTTAGGTATTAACTGGGCAGTTTCGGTGGATGGAATATCCGTACCGCTGGTGCTTTTGGCAGGTTTTGTGACTACTTTAGCGATTTTGGCAGCTTGGCAGGTCGATCGCAAACCCCGCCTCTTCTATTTCTTGATGCTGCTGCTGTATTCGGCACAGATTGGGGTTTTCGTCGCTCAAGACTTGATCCTACTGTTCATCATGTGGGAAGTAGAACTAGTTCCCGTTTACTTACTCGTCTCCATCTGGGGTGGGCCAAAACGCCGTTACGCCGCTACAAAATTCATCATTTATACTGCACTAGCTTCTATATTTATTCTGGTAGCAGCCTTAGCAATGGGGCTTTATGGCGGTGGTAATCTCACCTTTGATATGGCAGAACTCGCCACAAGAAATTACCCATTGGTACTAGAACTGTTACTATATGCTGGTTTACTGATTGCCTTCGGTGTTAAACTCGCCATTTTCCCAATGCACACCTGGCTACCTGACGCTCATGGTGAAGCTTCGGCTCCTGTGTCGATGATTTTGGCTGGTGTATTGCTGAAAATGGGTGGATATGGGTTAATTCGCCTGAATATGGGAATGCTCACTGATGCCCATGTTTACTTTGCCCCAGTTTTAGCAATTATTGGTGTTGTCAATATTGTTTATGGCGCGTTGGCTTCCTTTGGTCAAAGTAACATGAAGCGCCGCCTCGCCTATTCTTCCGTTTCTCACATGGGTTTTGTGTTGCTGGGTATTGCTTCCTACACTGATTTAGGTGTGAGTGGCGCAATGCTGCAAATGATTTCGCACGGTTTAATCGCTTCGGTGTTGTTCTTCTTGGCTGGCGTGACTTACGATCGCACTCATACCCTAGCATTAGATGAAATGGGCGGAATTGGTCAAGCAATGCCGAAAGTTTTTGCACTGTTCACCGCAGGCGCAATGGCATCTTTAGCATTACCTGGAATGAGCGGTTTTGCTAGCGAACTCTCGGTTTTCATGGGTGTAACTACTGGCGATATCTACAGTTCTACTTTCCGAACAGTTACAGTTTTCCTCGCCGCAGTGGGTGTAATTCTCACTCCTATCTACTTGCTTTCAATGCTGCGTCAAATATTCTTTAACTCTGGTACAGCACCTAATTGCAACTTGGGTAATGAAACTGTCAAAGCTTCGGGAGATCAAGAAGCTGTGTGTTTTGGTACTAGCTGCGTGTTACCTGCAAATGCTCATTTTAGAGATGCAAGTCCCCGTGAAATTTTCATCGCCGCTAGCTTTTTGGTGCTAATAATTGGGATTGGTTTCTATCCGAAATTAGCTACTAAGTTGTACGATGTAAAAACTGTGGCAGTAAACGCGGAAGTGCGTCAATCTTACACTCAAATTGCCCAAGGTAATCGACAAGTTTATGCCAAAGGGTTTTTAAGTTCTCCGCAAATTGTTGAAACAGAAATTGCTACAGTTGCGGGAATTGTGAAATAAGTTTTCTTCTTCTACTTGTGTTGAATTGTGTTGAATTTTTGGCGATCGTTCTTTCTGGTTTTTGGGAGAGAGGGCGATCGTTTTTTTTATCAAGTAATGGTGATTACATTTGATACTAAATCCGGGTTGATTACCCCCTTTTTATAGCAACCGCGAAGACGCGAAGAGCGCAAAGAAAAGAGGAAGAAGATAAAGGGGGTAGCTAACCCGGATTTAGTATGAAGTTATACGACGGCAGATAAATAAATTCTGAGACAAGTCTTACATCTGACATTAGTCCGATTCATAAACTTATTAGATTTCTGGATGTTCTAATATTAGTGAACCTGCGACATATAACTTTCTGTAATTTAATAAACAACACCATGATTTCTTTCTGCACAACCTTGACAGATGCTTTTGTTATACATCCAGCCACAAGGATTACGCTCTCCGTACTCTTGGCAAGTTTGAAAGTACCGCTTATCGCTTAAAACTTCATGAACTTTTGCATTTATTTCTGGAGATGGTACATCTGCTTTAAGCCTCACAACTAACTCCCATGTCGAAATAGGTGTATGTGGACCATCCCAACCTATTTTACAAACGAGTATGTTTATATTATCTGATTCTCGTTCAACTCGGATGAATCTTTGAACAAGCTGATGATCGTTCATAAAATTACCTCTCAGGAGAAACTACACCCAAGCTCCAAATTAGCAGGTTAAATAGTAATTATTTTACAACTGTACTATAAGATGTATAATGAGTGAAAATTAACATAAAAAGCTTAGGTATATTAGGCACTCTAGCTCAACTATAATTTTTGTATAACTTTTAATTATTTTGAAACTGTGTATATTGACAATGATATGCTAAAACTAGCATATTTAAAGGTATGAGTTTATCGTTAAAACCAGTTGAGTGGGTTGGAAGCTCTCTTGAGGATTTGAAAGAGTTTCCACAGGAAGTTCAGCAAGTTGTTGGCTATGCCTTGTACTTGGCTCAGTGCGGGGAAAAGCATCCTTCAGCTAAACGGCTCTCCCGTACTTGTGGTGATAACGTAAGCTTATTATTTAGCTGCATCAAGGTTTTCAGCCTTCATTGTCCGGGAAAAATGTATCAGCAACTACTTTTTACACCAAACATCCGGGAGAGCCGACTCATGATTGTAGTATTATAGATGTACAGTAATCAGAAATAAAGATATGCCTATTAAAAATAATCCTCAATCTCGCTTGAAACATTTTTTTAGTCGATCAGACACTCCTTATATTTTAGTGTTTTTCATTTCCTTTTTAGTTATTTCTTTTTTAGGAATTATAGTAAAAAATGACTTTTTTAAAAATGACTTTTTTAAAAAAGTCATTTCTGTAAAGCTTAATTGGCTGGCAAAACCAACAGTTCAACATGGATTACTGACAGTATTTTTATTGTTATTAACTTGGTTAGCTGCTGTATTTTTAATTGTTCAAGGAGAAATCATAGCCAAAGAATGGTCAAAAGGCTTGCGAAATAGTGGTGATTTTGATGAAGATGATGCTGTATTTAAACAAAAAATTCAAGTGTACGTAAAAAATTTTCAAGGTTCTGAGAGCGAAAAACAAAGAATTATCGAACAGTTGGAAGAAATTAAACTGAGGGCTAAAAGTCATTTCAAAGTAATGACTTATTTTTACGTGCGTTACTACACATCGATCACAATTACATCTAGTGCCGCCATCATTGCGGCAATTTGTTTAATATTCATCAGTAAAGAAGGCTTAACTCATGTTAATCGGTATGTAATTAACCTGTTTTTAGCTTCTTCAAGCATGGGAATTCTCTTTGGTACTTTTCCGACTGTATTTAAACAAGAAAAGAATGTATCGGACAATAAAGCTTTATACTTGAGATACAGTGCGTTAGAGCAACAAATACTCACTTATTTAGCTACGGGCAAAAATCCAATAAATCGACCAGACGAGCAGGAAATAAAAAACTTTATTTACTATCTTGACAAACAGATGGAAAAGATTAATCAATTAGCAATTGGCTTCGATTCTACTCGCATTCCTAAATATCAAGATATTTATCCAGATAATTTTAAATTTTAGAAGTGAACTATAGGATTCAATTCAATCAAATGGCTAATTTTCCATATTTTATTTAATAGTAAATTTTGTAGAGACGTTATGTATAACATCTCTACAATCATAGATAATCAAGAGGATATAATTATGATGAGAGTAAGCAAAATGTGGCAAGATGTTAATAAAGTGATGTTAAGACTTTATCAACAGCAGCCCGAAATGCTGGTTCTTCCGTACTTACTGTGCTAAATTCCTGATCAAAGCCTGACTGGGCAAGGATTAAGCCGATAATTTAGATTTTAAGAGTTCAAACCCTTGCCCAGTCAGACTTGTAGTATAAAGTTCTTGCTTTTAGCACAGTAAGTACGGAAGATCCCGAACTTCTTCAGAAATTTGACTCACTGGCTTAAAGGTTCCATTAATGCACGCTTGACAGCTTCACTGAGGGCGATCGCTTTTCGCAGTAATCCCTCCTGATAAATTTGCATTAAAGTTTGTAACTCTAGTCGCTCATTTTCAACTAGAATACCTGCTTGTTGGCGATCGAGTAATTCACTCAATCGAACATCTTGATCTGGTTCCATTTGTAATTCTGTCAGTGCTAAAACTTGTTCATCAGAAAGGTCAGAAACAGGCTTAAGATCGAAAACATCTGCTCTTGTAAATGGAATAGAATGTTGAATTGTATCTGCTAAAATGCTGGCAACATCACGATTTGCTAACCGCGCAAAACGCTCAATTTGTTGATAAACCTCGTCTGGCAAGGTAATAGTGATTTCAGTACTCATGATTATGCTTCAATATAACTATTAATTGTTTTGTAACTCCGTATATTAACAATAATATGTCAAAACTAGTATATAACAATCCATACAAGGAAAAGAAAAATGATTCAGGAAATTAAAGTGCAAGCTTTTTAAATGCTTTGGGTTCTCTCCCTACGCCGTCATCCCGCCTGGGGTTCAAATCCCAGGCTAATAGCGAAAGTCCTCTGAAAGAGGACTAAATAACCAACCTTTTGCTAAAGTATCGGGATTCAATTTTTACCACAGATAAACACAGATGATTTAGAATGGTTTATCGATTTTTAGCAAATATCTAAAAATTTCAGTC
>JBAVZX010000231.1:0-7780 GCA_049589015.1 Phormidium sp.
TAGCCTCTGCAAATCTTCTCACTACTTCGTAAGTTAGAGCTTTTCTATCCTTTGTGAGTAAAATTATTTTGGAATTTAACCTACTAAGCGATCGCCTTTTCCAAAGCATTTTGATTCACATCAAGAAACTTTTACGGTATTAACATAAACACCAAGCGATCGGATATAGTAAAAACACTGTACCTCTGCTAACAATGAACAACAAAATCAACCAATCAATGTTTATTTTCCTTTGTTTTGCCTTTTTGGGTTTAATATCCTGTACCCCAAAAAGTCAAACAGATGAATTAACCACCACTGAACAGCAAGCACAAGCAGCTAATTCAAACCCACAGCCAAAGCCAACTCAGCAACCTCCCAGCGAACTTTTCCCCATTACTAAAAATGGTAAAGAAGGCTTTATCGATCGCACAGGAAAAGTTTTTATTCAACCTCAGTATGATTTAGCTTTCGGTTTCTCAGAAGGTTTAGCACCAGTCAATATAAACTCCAAATGGGCTTATATTAACCCGACGGGAAAAATTGTGATCAAGCCTCAATTTGAGGAAGTAAGTATATTTTCAGAGAATTTAGCTGCTGTTAAAACTGGCTCCAAATGGGGTTATATCAACGAAAAAGGAACAATCGTCATTAAACCTCAATTTGTTGAAGTAGAAGACTTTTCTGAAGGATTAGCAGCTGTCAAAATTGGGAACAAATGGGGTTTTATTAATCCTAAAGGACAAGTAGTAATTAAGCCCATTTATGACGAAACTAGTCTGTTTTCTGAAGGGCTAGCAGCCGTCAAGATTGGCAAAAAATGGGGTCATATTGATCGGACTGGAAAGATAGCGATTAAAATCATATTTGATGACAATAGTGTTTTTTCCGAAGGTTTATCCTCAGTTAAAATTGGCAAAAAATGGGCATTTCTTGATCGCACAGGAAAAGTAATCATTAAACCCATTTTTGATGAAACTAGTATCTTTTCCGAAGGATTAGCACCTGTGAAAATTGGGACTAAATGGGGGTTTACTAATAGAAAAGGTTTTGTAGCAATTAAGCCTATATTTGATGAAATTAATGTTTTTTCTGAGGGATTGGCAACGATTAAAATAGGTAACAAGTGGGGATTTATTGACAAAACTGGGAAAATAGTTATCAAACCTAAATTTGATGAAGTAGATGGTTTTTCTGAGGGACTGGCAACAGTGGGAAACAATGATGGTAAACTTGGTTATATCGATAAAACAGGTAAATTCGTTTGGAAACCAACTAACTAATGATTCATTTACATTCAGTTGAGGTATAAACATAAAGAACAAAATGGCGACAAAAAATCAGTAAAAAAATTGTTACCAAAAACCTCAGTATACCTATGAGAAAAATCAACAAAGCTATTCCCTTCTTTCTTTGCTTAACTATTTTGGGTTTGGTATCCTGTCGCCCTCTAGAAGAAACCCAAGCATCAACCCCCGTACCGCAACAAAATCAAACAGCAAATCAACTATTTCCTGTCAAAAATAACGGCAAATATGGCTATATTGACCAACGAGGTACAATAGTTATTACTGCTGAATTTGATGAAGCTTTTGATTTCTCAGAAGGCATGGCAAAAGTAAAAATTGCCGACAAATTTGGTTATATTGATAGTACAGGAAAAACAGTTATTGCACCGCAATTTGATGACGCTGATGATTTTTCAGAAGGACTAGCAGGTGTCATGACTGATGGTAAAATGGGTTTTATTGATAAAACAGGACAAATGATTATTTCACCACAGTTTGATGATGCTGAAAGCTTCTCCGAAGGCATGGCAGAAGTAAAAATTGGTGAAAAATGGGGTTATATCAATAAAGTAGGAGAAATAGTCATTTCGCCACAGTTTGAAGACTCGCAAAATTTTTTACAAGGACTAGCAGCTGTCCAAGTTAGCTCCAAGTGGGGTTATATTGATAAAACCGGAAAGTTTGTTTGGAATCCTACAGAGTAGGCAGTTAATTTTATTACTATAAACTTACTAAAGGCGGGAATTTATACCGCTTTTTTTAGGTACATTAATTACCTGAATATTGATATATTGACAAACATCTGCGATCGGCTAAACTATAAATCAGAAAAATAATTAGGTGTATGAAAAATGAAGTGGAACTTAAATAAAATCTTTCTATTAACTCTTCTAGCGGCGTGCTTCAGCTTAGTTAGCAATAAATTCCCAGTAGCAAAAGCTCCAGACAATCATAACACCTCCCATGAAGCCAAACCAAAACCATCAGAAGTTACCACGCATCAAAACAATAATTCATTAGTTCCCATTCAAGAAAATGAAAAATATGGTTATGCCGATCGCACTGGTAAAATAATTATTCCTCCTCAATTTGATGAAGCCAGAAGATTTTTTGATGGTTTAGGTATGGTGAGAATTAACAAAAAATACGGTTATGTAGCAGAAACAGCTAAATTGGTTATTCCCTTAAAATTTGATGATGCCTTAGAATTTTCCGAAGGATTAGCAGCAGTTAGAATTAATAATAAATGGGGTTACATTGACAAAACTGGAAATGTAGTAGTTTCTCCCCAATTTGATGAAGCCAAACATTTTTCTGAAGGATTGGGATTAGTAGGATTAGATGGTAAATCTGCTGCTCATATTCATAATAGCCAAAAAACTACTAGAAAATATGGTTATATCGATCGCACCGGAAAAGTAGTTATTCCCATCAACTTAGCTCATGCTTTTACCTTTTCCGAAGGATTGGTACAAGTAATAATTGATGAAAACCCCGATGTTCCTAATAGTGGGAAATATGGCTATATGGATAGAACAGGCAAAATTGTAATTGAACCACAGTTTGGCTGTGCCGATCCATTTTCTGAAGGTTTAGCCAGAGTATCTATTAATAATAAAAATGGTTACATAGATAAAACGGGAAAATTTGTCATCCCCCCACAGTTTGACGTTGCTGCGAGTTTTTCTGGAGGTTTGGCAGAAGTCAGACTCGGTGATAAGTCGGGATATATTGATAAGATTGGCAAGTTTGTAGAAAATCCCAATCAACCAGAATAATTAACTAAGAAATACGATCGCACTTACCCCCAATTTCAACCAATAGATAGAGATAGCAAAATATAGCTAAAAAATCTTCCCAAAGGTGATTTAGAGAGCAACCATAGCCTTGTAAAGTCAAAAAGCTGCTCTAAATTATACCTGCGATCGCTATGGTAAATATTTATATTCTCGACCTACTGGTTATCGGTTTATTACTACTAATTGTTACTTTAGGCTCAGGTTGGATTGCACGATTACCCCTTTCTTTTGCGCTAATATACTTAATTGTTGGGATATTTCTAGGGCCTTATGGCATAAATTTAATTCAATTGCGTCCCAACGCTGAATTTTTGGAAAGATTGACAGAATTTGTCGTAATTGTTTCCCTATTCAGTTGTGGATTAAAAATGAATCGTCCCCTAAATCCTATTGCTTGGGGTTCCACAATTCGGCTAATTGGTTTTTTGATGCCTATTTCTATTTTTGCGATCGCATCCGTCGCACATTTTCTCCTACAAATAGACTGGGGGCCAGCAATTTTATTAGGCGCAATTCTAGCACCAACTGACCCAGTTTTAGCCTCAGAAGTCCAAATTTCCGACCTAGAAGATAAAGAAGAACTACGTTTTGGTTTAACATCAGAAGGCGGCTTAAATGATGCGTTAGCTTTTCCCTTCGTTTATTTTGGTATTCACGCTTTAAAAGATAACAATTGGAATAATTGGTTTAAACAGTGGGTAGCAATTGATTTGATTTGGGCAATTGCAGCTGGTATTGTCATGGGAATTGTAGTTACAAAAGCCGTAGTTTGGGTTGATAGACAACTCCAAAAACGCCGTCCAGCAGATGAATTAATGGAAGATTTTGTTGCCCTTAGCATTATTTTAATCGCCTATTCTTTAACAGAAGTTGTCAACGGATATGGATTTTTAGCTGTCTTTGTAGCTGGAATTATTGCCCAACGCAGTTATCGTGACCCAGAAAAGCACCTCTCTCAGTTAGAATTTACAGAAAGAATCGAAAAACTCATGGAAGTAGGCACCATTTTATTACTTGGTTCCCTCTTACGATTACCTCAACTTCAACAATTTGCTGGACAAGGATTATTAGTAGCCACACTGTTAATTTTTTTGATTAGACCTTTAGGAGCTTGGATTAGTACAATAGGAGGTGTTTATCCGCAAATCACCCGTTATTTATTTGGTTGGTTTGGGATTCGTGGCGTTGGTTCATTGTATTATTTAAGTTATGCTTTTGGTGAAGGACTAAGAGATAATTTAGGGGAACAAATTGCCTGGATTACTTATATAACTGTCGTAGTTTCTGTAATTTTACATGGCATTAGTGCTACTCCATTAATGAAGTTATATCAGCGTAATTTACAAAATCGTCGTGAGAAAATAGTTAGTACAACTGGTGTTAATAAAACCTAATTTTATGAACCGCAGAGACGCAGAGAACGCAGAGAGAAGAGAAGGAGGAGTTGAAAATACTATAGATATCCTATTGAGTGAGGCTTTAGTATTTTATAATTCTGGTTATTTGCTAGAAGCTGAACAAAAGTATCAAGAAATTTTCCAAATAAATAACGACTGTGCTGAAGCTTGGCATGGTTTGGCAATGGTGTATTTTCAACAAGAGAATTACCAAGAATCATTAGAGATTTTATCCCAATCTTTAACTCTTGATCCTCCTAATCCTAACTTATATTACAGTTTGGGTTTAGTTTTAGAAAAAATTGGTTATTTTGACCAAGCTATTTCCGCTTATCAACAGGTTATAGAACTTTCTCCTCAGTGGATTGAAGTTTATCATAGTTTAGGTAGACTTCTGGCTGAAACAGGTGACTTTGCTCAAGCGGAAACTATTTATTTGCAAGCAATAGAATTAGATAAAAATGATTACCTCAGTTACTTATATTTTGGCAACTTGCTGATTATAAAACAACAAATTGAACAAGCGATCGCAGTTTATCAAAAAGCTTTACAAATAAAACCATCTGATTCCAATATTTTGTATAATTTAGCTGTTGCTTTCACGGCTAAGAATGAATCAACAACCGCATTTTTTTACTTTGGTTATGCAGCCTACTATCAAGGAGAATATCAACAAGCAATCGCTCATTTTCAGAATTTCCTCAACAGCCAAACAGGAGAAATCGATCTCTATCTACACTTGTCTCTGGCTTTACAGGAATGTGGGCGAACTGAAGAAGCAATTCAACTAATCAACGATGCTTTAAACTTATTTCCTAATAATTTAACCTTAAAGTTAGAAAATGTACGAATTTTGCCTATTCTCTATAAAAGTCAGCCGGAAATAGATTTTTATCGACAGAGATTTACTCAAAATTTATCCGAGTTAACTGAAACAATAGATTTAGGAACTGCTGAATCAAAAGAAAATGCTTTACAAGCTATTAGTTGGCGAACTAACTTTTATTTACAGTATCAGGGTTATAACGATTTAAACTTACAAAAAATTTATGGTAATTTTGTTCATCAAGTAATGGCGGTGAACTACCCCCAATGGGCAGAAAAACAACAAATTAACCCGCTACGAAAATCTGAAAAGATCCGTATTGGATATGTTTCTGATAGTTTTCATTGGCATACAGTTGGCACAGTGTTTCTTGGTTGGATCAAACATTGCCAAAACCAAGATTTTGAAATTTATTGTTACTACATAAATAATCAAATAGATTCAATTACTGAAGACTTCCAAAAACATAGTAATTACTTTCATCATATTACCCATAACTTAGAAGCTACTTGTCAACAAATTATTGCAGATAAACTACATATTATCGTATTTCTAGATATTGGGATGACACCCCAAATGACACAGCTTGCAGCATTGCGATTAGCACCAATCCAATGTGCAGCATGGGGACATCCAGTAACTACAGGATTGCCCACAATTGATTATTATTTATCAGCAGATTTACTAGAACCAGAAAATGCTCAAGAGCATTATTCTGAACAATTAATTTGCTTACCTAACATTGGTATTTCCTACAGTAAACCACTAATTTCCCAACTGACAAAGACTCGCGCAGACTTTCAATTACGAGAAAATGCAGTTATTTACTTATCCTGTCAATCCCTTTTTAAATACTTACCTCAATATGATTATATATTTCCGATTATTGCTCAACAAGTTCCACAATCTCAATTTGTTTTTATTGCCCATACCACAGATGAAATTACCGAACAATTTCGCCAACGTATCCAACAAGCATTTACTAAATTTGACCTAAAAATTAAAGATTATTGTGTAATTTTACCTCGCCAAAATCAACAAGATTACCGCCAATTAAACTTATTAGCTGATATTTCCCTCGATACCATTGGATTTACGGGATTTCTCACCACATTAGAGAGTATTGCTTGCAACTTACCCATAGTTACCTGCGTAGGTGAATTAATGCGATCGCGTCAAACTTACGGCATTTTTAAAATCCTGGGAATTAGTGATACAATTGCTAAAAATCCAACCGAATATATTCAAATAGCTGTAAAATTAGGCTGTCAACCAGAGTGGAGAAAAAAGATTGTCCAACAAATTAAACATTGCCAAACATCTCTTTACAACAACAAAACTTCCATAACAGCACTCGAAGAATTTTATCGTAATCTAATACTGAAATAATCTCTTCTCATCTCTTCCTCTGTGTCCTCTGCGCCTCTGCGGTTCCAATTATAAAGAACATTTTGCTAATTACTTCGTCTATATCTAAAACAAGAGAGAACTTATCATGGATAACCATACCAAAAAAAAATTAATTCTCGCACCCAAAATTGCCTTCATCTGCCTTTCAGTAATTTTGCCATTAATCGATAACGTCAAAGCACAAACCGCCATCAACACCGAAATTATTGCTCAGGTGGAAAAACTCAGGGATACTGATAAAATAAAGCGCTTAGAAACTGTCAGAGAATTGAGAAAAATGGCTACTTCTGCAATTCCCGTACTCACAGCAGCATTACAAGACAAAGAACAACAAATGCGGGGTGGTGCAGCTTTCGCATTAGGCGCAATAGGTGCAGAAGCAAAAACCGCAATTCCGCAACTAATTGTCATGTTAAAAGATGAAGATGAACAGGTGAGATTAGATGGTGCTGTAGCATTAAGAAGAATTGGTTCGCCTGCGGTTTCTGCACTTACTGAAGCATTAAAAGATGAAAATATTTTAGTTCGGAGAGGTGCGACTTTTGCCTTGGCGGGAATTGGTGCAGAAGCTAAACAAACTATTCCTATACTAATAAAAATGCTCTCCGATAATGACCAGCAAGTACGCTTAAATTCCTGCATAGCTTTAAGGGGAATTGGTGCAACAGCTACCCCTGCACTTACGGAAGCATTACAACATGAAAACCCTTTAATTCGCAAAGGTGCAGCGATAGCTTTAGGACAAATTAACACAGAAATTTCCCAAGTTCGGAACCAACAAAATCAACGAGATAATCTGCGTCCAAACCCTTGTGTTACTCGCCCGAATTTATGTGCGCCTCGACCAAATTTATGTGGACAAAGACCAAATTTATGTGCGCCTCGTCCTAATATTGGTGCGCCTCGTCCTACTCCTACTCCTATTCCTGTTCCTCGCCAAACTCCGCCCCCAAAACTTAATGATTTATGATGTCATACCAATTCACAAAATGAATGATACATATCTGGTAGGGGCGGGCTTTGTTGAAGATTTGACGGTGGGTAGCCCAAGTTTTGACGAGGCAGAGCCTCTGTTTCTCG
>JBAVZX010000232.1:0-8760 GCA_049589015.1 Phormidium sp.
AGGCTTTCACCAGGTTCCATTCTTTTCTCGCATTGATGTTCTTGCCACATAATCCCAATTAAGCTGGTTACATAGAGCATATAACCAGGTTCTTCCATTTGAGAAAAAACTAAACCAAAAGCACAGATAGTGAGTAAGAATAATCTTGAAACGTCATTTACACAAAGTCTACGCCAAACTACAGACCAAATATATATAAACGCGCCTAACCCCAAAAATCCTGAATCTCCCCAAATTCCTGCCCAACCAAACAATGGGGAAAACATACTAGATTGATCGCCAAGCCAACTCTTTGAGACTTCAAGCCAAACTTTTGCACTAGCGGGATGTATAGTAGGGCCTAATGGGGCTAGCAAATCTTTATATTCCTCAAGCATCCAACCCCCTAATCTGGTAACAGTATGACCAGGCCCTAGACCAAGTAGTGGATGCAAGAATGATGTATAGTAGGTAGGAACCACACGAAATGTTATGGTTTTGAGCCGAGTGGCTTCACCGTTAGGGCCGTACATCTCTGGTCTTACCCAAGTGTTGAATGCGTCGAATGCTGGTACGTTTTGCATACACCAAAGAAAAGCGTAACCCAGCAAAACGGCTCCGATTAAATACTTCAGTGCCTCAGCAATATTCGTAAATTTTGTTAACAACAAAATTAATCCAGCTACGCCAAAGGATAGGAGAACTTGCTTTGCGTCAGCCATGTTCATGTGCCAAAATGTAGCTAGAACCACAGCGGTGCGAATCCAAATGGGAATATTTTTAGCAGTTGCAAAGTAGTAAATACCAAAGGTTAGTGCTACAGAGGCACTAACAACGTGACCTGCTCCCTGCCCGATAAAAACGCCCTTAATATTGTCTTCGAGACCTGGAAGACGTTGCATATTTAGGACATAACGTTGCACGTAAGCAAAAATAGTGTTGGTAAAGGAAGCGAATATTATATATGCTCGTACTTTAATCAATTTTTCTGGAGTCAGAGGCAGGCTAATTATTGTCAGCAACAATAGGAAATGTTCGCATAAGAGTAAAAAACTCAGGAATACATTAAGTATGCCTGCATCATTTAAAATAGCGCTGGCCAGAAGGACACCCAAGAATAAAAATAGAGCAAATATCAGTTCCTTGATAGCAGCAATTTGGGTTTGATCTTTAACTTTAGTTTTAGATACTGTAAAGATGCAAACGAAAGGAACTATGCCAAGGTGTAAAAGACTAACAATTGAGGGAATTTTTAAGGCGGTGAGAACGCGGGGAAAAAAAGCTGAGCTAAAGGCGAAGAGTGTCAGGGTGGAAAGCTGAATATATCCCTTTCGTTTAGTGCGAACTTTGGCTTCTGTATACATCTTTCCTGATTAAGTAAATATCCTAATGTCTGGATTTATTTGTGTTGTACCAACGAATAAATTTCCATTATTCTCTTATAGTTTTCTGATGCGGTGTACTTAGTCTCAAACTCAGCCCGTGCTTCCTGACGCATTTGAGCTAGTTCTTTTTGGTTTTGTAAGATCCATTCTACTTTAACAGCCAAGTCTGTTGAGTTGCCTGGTTGGAAATGAAGTCCAGTACGACCGTGATCAACTAATTCGGCGATCGCTCCAATATTAGCTGCGATCGTTGGTGTTCCCTTGGCAAAACCTTCGACTGCTACACGCCCAAAGGTTTCGTACCATTTGGAGGGGAAAATCAAGACCATTGCTTCTCCCATCAGGGCATGAACTTCTGCGATCGGTCTACGCCCTAACCACTCAATTTGAGGAGATTTTTGGGCGGCCTCTGCTACCTGATTCGCTAAAGGGCCATCTCCGACAATCTTCAGCGGTATTGGGTTGCTTAGTTGCTTCCAAGCGCCCAGGAGAGTATCTAGTCCCTTTTCCACCGAAAGTCTTCCCACGTAAAGAGCATAACCACCACGGCCTTCTCCTAGACCTGGGTCGGGATGGACAAAGTTTGGCTTAACTACAATTTTTTCTGCGGGAAAACCACCCTGAATAAATTTTTGCCTTGCAAACTCAGTTAGGGTGATAAACAGATCCACTTTCTGTTTCCATGTCTGCATGGCGCGGTGTACTGTTAACATTGTTGCGGTTACGGCACTTGCAGCTAAACTTTCTCGGTAGCAACTATGCAACACTCCAGGATAGGGAATAGCTTTCCCCATACAGTCTTCACAAACTTGGCCATCCCGGAAAAATAAGGCATTAGGACACAAAAGACGGTAATTTCTCAGGGTTTGGACTACTGGCACGCCTTTTGCTTGAGCAGCATAGTAGACGGAGGGAGAAATCAGTGGAAAGAAATTTTGGACATGGACTATATCGCAAGATGTTGCTATGAGTTTTTCTTTAACGATGTTGTAGGCTTCTTGGGACCAAACGGTTCGGAAAGCTAGATTTACCGAACCTAGAGTTGCCAGCCGATCGTTATCTTCTTCATAAACTTCAACTTCGTGACCCATTTCCCGCAAGAGGCGTTCCTCTGACTCACGGGACTCTTCCTCTCCACCACGGATCTGATAATTGTTGTGTATGCTCAGGATACGCACGTCATCAATCTCCATATAATTTTATAGCGTTGATCGAGCAGAGTAGTGCCAGAAGCCTCCAAGGAAAGAAGGCTTTTCCACTTCAACTAATTAGTGATTTTTGCTGCATTGGACTAGCACATTTTTTGGGAAAATTATAGATATGCTCTTTCTAGTTTTTTTAAAGGATACTACGGTAGATATCTTCTAAAATTCGAGTCTGTTTACTTAGATCAAATTTGTCTCTAACTCGCTGTTGTCCGTTAACACTACAACGCTGCCAAAGAGTGGGATCTTTTAATAAGCGCAGAATGTATTCGGCAAGTGCTTTCCCATCGCGTTCTGGTGCTAAGAAACCAGTTTCTCCATGAACTACAGCTTGCGGAATACCAGCATGAATAGAGCCTACAACGGGTAATCCCATTGATTGAGCTTCTACTACGACAGTTGGTAATCCTTCTGAGTCTCCTGTAGAAGCTGTGACACTTGGTACTGCAAGTAGGAGCGATCGATTCATCCAACTCCTCACTACATCTGAAGATTGTAGCCCTAGAAATTGGTAGTTAGGGAGTGATTTTGCTGCCAAAGCTTCCAGGTTTTCTCTAAGAGGCCCATCACCAATAATCACAAGCTTCACATGGCTGATCTGTTCCTGTACCTGAGCCATTGCCTGAATCAGATACTCACATCCTTTCTTTTCCGCTAATCGCCCGACAAAGAGTACTACTGACTCACGCGGTACAGCTGGATCGGGTGTAAACTTTTCTGTATCTACGCCGTAGTAATGCGCTACGATTTTCTCAGCCGGAAAGCCTTGTTCGATCAGTTTTTCTTTAATAAACTCGGATACAGCAATAAATAGACTGGCTTCACGCTTGAGCGCTTCTCGACGGCGGAGATAAATTCTATGAGTAATGGATTCCCATTTAGCATAGGCATCTTTCATTGTGGCATCTAGGCCATAAAAGGTGACTATCATGGGGAGTTTCAATCTTTGCATGAGAGGTAAAGCTAAAGTACCGCATACTCCAAAATGAGCGTGGATCAGAGTGGGTTGCAATTCTTGTAATTGCCGATCGAGTTTTGGCGCAAATCCCGACAGCTTAAATATAACTTCTTCCAGATTACCAACAACTCCGCCCTGGTTAACGGTTAAGGTACGCTCTGAAGGCAGAGGTAATCCTTTGACTAAGCGAGAGCCTACGTAGTAAGGAGTAAATTGCTGCAATCCTTCACCTTGAGCTTTAATAAATGTTTCGGAAGGAGGAAGAAGCCGACCACAAAAGAAAACTACTTTGGGATTAGACATTTATTATTTTGATTCTTTAAGCCTTAAGCTAGCTAAACTCAATCATTGTATTTTAGATTTCTCTTGACTTTTGTGAAATTTCATACTACATCAGCAATAAAATGATAGTTTCGCTAATCATGATTTCTGCAAATTGACCATGTTATTGTCTAGAAACAATCAATTATTAACAATTTCTTCGTAGAGTTTAGCTAGGCATTCTCCTTTAGCTTCCCAAGAAAATTGTTCCCTGATCAAGGTTTGTCCTGCCTGTCCCATCTTGATTCTAAGTTCGGAATCTTGAGCCAAACGAGCCATTGCTTCTGCGAGGTCATGTACTGATTGATCGGGGTTATTTGCCGGAACTTTAAAACCAGTTTCTTCTGTTACCTGGACAGATGGCCCTCCTAAATCTAAACAAACCACTGGACGACCTGCTGCCATTGCCTCTAAACACACCCATCCTCCAGAGTCGTGCAAACTGGGATGGAGCAGCAGATGGCACTCGCCAAGCTTTTGTAAGGTTTCATCTCGTGACAGCCTACCCCAAAATTTAACTTGATTAGTAATGCCTAGTTGCTCAGCAAGGCTTTCCAGGGATTTCCGCTCAGGACCCTCGCCTAAAATCCAATACTCAGCATTTGGCAGGTTAGCTTCAGCAAAAGCACGTAATCCTAAATGAAGCCCTTTCCAATGTAGAAGTCTCGCCATACTGATAAACCTGATAGTAGAAGTATCAGGTATGGGGCATTGAGAGAGACGGGAAATTTCTTCTTGGGATAAACCGGATTCAGAAAATACTTGGATATTTTTTGCACCCATTTGGCGCAACCGTTCAGCCGTATCCTCTGTTGTGGCTCGGACTAAGAAGCTTTTCTCTGCTGTAAGGCGTGCAAATGGATCGTGTTCACCAAGGCGGTGAGCCAGAGTCCGCACTATTTCGTAAACTCGACCCCGCAGACTAAAATCCTGCCAAAATGCTTTTGGTGCAAATTCTCCGCCGCCGACGGGACCCCAGATAAATGGGATTGGTAAAAATGAGAGAAAGCTGGGAGAGGAGTATCTGACATAGGTGATGTGATGCACAAGGTCAAAGCCGATTTCACTATGTAGTTTGCGGGCTATGAAGTAGGCGGAAATTTGCCATAGATAGTAATGGAAGTGTACACCTTGCAATCCCTGCTTCCACAGTCCAGACAAAGGTAAGTCAAAATAGACAAATTCGAGTCCAGGAATGGGATTGTTTGCTAGTTCAGCTTCGATGGTTTGGCGATTGTCCTCTCTGGTTAATACCCAGACTTTATGATGTTTAACTAGCGATCGAACTGTGTTCCAGCCAACTCCAGGCTCGGAACCCATACTTGGTCTACAAGCATAAGCGGAAATTAGGATCTTGAGGCACTTCATGGGCTAACCTTTGACAATACTCTATAGGGGCTAAAGACGATAACTCAAGTTGCTATTTATTAATTTTGAGGGATTTTTTAGGCTGTGGGGTACCTCACCGATCAGAATTTTTGGCGCTCATCGGTAATTCTAACCCACTGACGCACCCTACGGATAGAGGCTTTGGGTAAGTCCTGACCTATTTACCTGGGCCGGATGAGGACGCTGATATATTTAATAAGTGTTGCTGTACGGGTTTAGTCCAAAGTTTAAGATTCAGATTTTTCCACTCCATCCCTAGCCAGTTATCAACAATATTGATTGAGAGTTTGGGGGATGAAATTTTTTCAGTTGTGATTTGGAGGGCAAATCCGATCGCGCATTCACCGAAATTGGCAAGATCAAATACTTGCTTCTTCCCAGCCCATAGCAACACATCCAGATAAAAGCATCCTGAATCCTGATGAATTTGCCATTTGGCTGTTGATTCACCAAATTGTGCATATAGAATTCGGATCTGAATATTTAAATTGCCAAAGCATAGACTCACTGTTGAGTCCAGGGTAGCTAATGATGAAAGCTGAGACCTGATACTATTCATATCAATGGAACCTCCAAACTCAAAACGCAACCGCAAATCTTTGATGAACAGCTGAGAATTCTTATTCTTGTTCTGGCTGATGTAAGGATTTATCGGGTTAATATCGGTAGCGAAAGAAACACCACAGAGAATGTTGCCCTCATTTTGAACACTAAAAAATTGTGCTGCCGCGCAATCGATGTTGTTCCCTAAACAGCGTACTCTTAGATAGCTTGGCTCTTGATCTGTCCCCCAATAGACAACTAAAGGTCGCCTCTGGTGCCAAAAGTCACTATAATTGACACTTCCCAAGGCAAAAGACGGAGCAAGATAAGTCGTCAGAACCTGCTTGGGTAATTTCTTAGAAAACGTTTGAGTTACAGTGCGAGGTTCATTTAAGTACAGAAACAGTGTTTCTAAATCAAGCGGGCAAGGTAAGGAGAGGCGATGCTCCTCTAGGGTAGCGTACTCCTCAACAATGCCAAAATTTATATGTTCTGAAGTAGAGCGTTCTACTAATGCTAATACCTCCGGTTTGAGTAACGTACTGTAACTTCTGCTATGGGGACCAGCCCATTGCTGAGTAGGTGGATGGAAATGAGTTGCAATTTCCGCCCAACTCAAATGATAGAGCCGTTCAACCAGTTCTCCTATTTTGACATTGTTGACATTTTTGAAATATAGCCTCAGACGACCTAAATTTTCTAAGGTGATGATTGTATAATCTGGACTATTGTATTCACTGAAACCACCCTCTTCTCGGATATATTGAGAGAACTGTTCAAGACGACTGATCCCATAATTGTATAAATCATTTATTCCGTAGATGTGGCCTGTAATCAAAGTCACATAAATGCCCATAATGGCAATGTTCGTATATTCAAGAGGAACATTGCGCTGTTGAATGTTATATGCAGCACAGAGAATGGCTTTATCAATTTGAGCCATTAGGTTAGGAGGTAAGCGATCGCGATGATTAAGCGCCAGTTGTAGCAGTTGTTTAGCTAAAAATTCACGCCAGTTTAGATCGGGCTGAACTATCTTAAAAGGTTTTTCTTCTAGATATTTTGGCCAAACTCCATAGGTTTCGCTACAGGAATCTTTGTCCTGGAGGCTTAAGATTTGCTGTATTATTTCCACAGATCGCTGATACATCTTGGGATCATCTGTATCCAGCAAGGCTACTGCATAGCAGAGTGACTCACGGGTTGGGTGTACTGGAATGCCCTGAAGAAATTTCCAGAATCCGAACGCCTGAAACGGAACCCTTAGCATTTTTGCTAATCGATCATACTTTTGATCTAAAGGAGCTAATGCTTGCTTAAGTCGATCGATCTTTTTAAAGGGTGCAGTTTGCATGGAGATGAGTCCTATATTAAATGGGTTACTTAAATGTTTGCTCCAGATGACTGACGCTCCAGATGCTCCAGACAGGGAGACACCGGGCTTGATCTGTAGTAAAATATTAAAGAATCTGGAGTTAAATAGCTAAACTCATCAACACTACTTTGCTAATCCTCTAAGACTAATGATGTAACTTTGGCGAGGAATTCTGCTGCGGCTTTTGGGGTGTATTCAGCCATTATTTGTTGTGATTTATTACCCATTGAATTAATTAATTGTGGATCGCTAATAAAACGGCTGATCATTTGAGCTAGCTTTTCCGGATCGGATGGGTCAAAAATGTAGCCATTCTCTCCGTCAAGAACTATCTCGGATGCTCCCGCCCATTTGGAACATAGAATCGGTTTTCCTAAAACCATAGCTTCGGATACGACAACACCCCAAGTATCTTCTAAGGTAGGAAGAACAAAAATATTGGCATTACGAAAAAAAGTACCCAGTTTTCCATAGTCAATTCTTCCTAACCATTTAACTTGCTCTGTCAAGTTAGCGCTTCGACAGAAGCTTTCCAATTCTTCTCGTTGTGTTCCATCACCTACTACCAGCAATGTGTAGTTGTGAATCTGCTGCTTTTCCAGGATGGCACAAGCTTCCAATAAAAAATTAATCCCTTTCCGGGATTCCACGCTGCCAACAAATAGGAAAATTGGTTGCTGCAATTGGGAGAAGTTAAAGTCAGTGTTTTGATCGTACTCTAATAAAGCTTTGGGATCTGGTACTTCATAAGGTTTGGCAAAAACGCGATCGACTTTAGCTTTGAGTATTTCTATTAGATATGCTTTCCCAGCTTGGCTATTCGTAATACAGGCATCTGCTGCTTGAACCATTGCTCGTCGCACAGCTAAACGAGGTGCTGAATTGCGGTAGTCTACACCAGGAGAGCTACCTTCATAGGCAATGACAACTTTCCATTTTCCCACTGGCTTAAACAGCAGCGCCAAGATAGTCCATACACCAAATGAGTTGGAAAAGATTACATCAGGCTTAAACTTGAATAGTCGGTTAACAATAGTCAAAGGTAAAGAGGTGAAGTTAGATCCGTAGCTTGTTGATGACTGAATCAGTGGGATGATTTTGCGATCGCCAAGTACTTCAACTTTAAAAGAATCTTCCAGCCCTGGAGCATAGCCTTTCCACCAACCTGCAAATACAGTTGTTTCTGGGAATAAATGAGTAAACTCACTGAGAGTAGGATGCCAATAAAAGAATGCTGAGTTGAGCAGCCAAGCAATGCGAGAGTTGTTCATAATTATAGATTTCTTGCAGCCATAGTGAGCTAGGAGGAGAGTTACAGGGTAAAAGCGTCTTCAGGTTTTTGACGAAAATATTTTGTCAAGTTGAATAATTAACTTGGAGCAAGCGAAAATTTTGGGAGCTTGATTCAGGAAGCAATTCCTTTATGATTCATAAAAAAATCCGGTAGTTTGGAAACTCAGTCCCTTTAGGGCCCATAAGAAAAACGACACGAGTGGTTTTAACCACCGTGAATATTTGATTTTCAGCCAAGGTTCTCGCTATAATACCAGAGTAGTTAGCGAGAACCTTATGTACCTGACTCAAAAAAACCAAGTACGAGGTTTG
>JBAVZX010000233.1:0-3167 GCA_049589015.1 Phormidium sp.
CCATAAACTTGATTTGCCTACTCGTTTGAGATAATCTTTAACTTGGGCCGGATTCAAAGGTTTTAGAAACACTGCTCCATGCAACCGATTTAGTTTTACCTCACCTTTTTGATACTCGACTTGACGACAGCAAACCACTAAATGCCGTTGAGCATTCTCTTGAATAAACTGATTAATTGCCTCAACACATAAAACTTGCCGTTTTAATCCCAGTTCATCCAAACCATCAAATAACGGCAATAATTCATGATTAGCTAACCATTCTTTACTAATACTTTCAGCAAGGTTGCATTTAAATTTTATTTCAGAAGCTAACCAATCAACAATTGATTGTTTATCATCTTTCCAGTTAGAAAGCTCAAATATTACTGGAACTGGTTTATTTCCATTTTGTCGCGCCTCAGCACACAACTCTTTTGCTAAATCTAACAACATTGTAGTTTTGCCAGAACCGGGTGTTCCTAAAATGAGTAACTTCCCGTTAACTTCGCGGAAAACATCAATAATTTTTTTGGTTGGTTCAATGGGGGTTTTTGAATGTGACTTGCCAAAAAAAGTCAACACTCTTTGTATTGGTAGCATCCAAATAGATCCCACTTCTTTATCAGGAATTACTATTGGACGGGGTGGTTGTCCTACTTGCTGAGGTTGTTCCTGCATTGATAAGTCAATCATTACCAAGTTGTGTAAAAAATTCCTGCGTCGCAAATCTACTTCATCCGAAACAAATTCTAGTAACTTTTGCTTTAAAATATTACTTGATTGAGAACTGTCAGTAATATTAGTAGGAGTTTGCTGCTGCCTATTTTTATATTTTGCTTCCCGCCACATTATTAAAGATGGCAATAATGCACCAGCGACAATTAACACCAAAACAACATAAAATATTTCTCTACTATATTGAAGTGGTAAAAAACCACTTTTGAGTCCGAAATAAAGTACCAAACTTAAAGTAACAGGAATGCCACTTGCTAATGCTAAAGCTTTTATTGATGAATTAGATTGATATTGGTTTTCCGCAGAACTACTATTGGCGAAGTTGATGAAAGCAATTACTATCACTCCCGCTACAATTAACCAAAAAATCTGGATATCTTTTGCAGATGAACCACTTTTGGCAATAGTATCTATGCTAGAAATTTGGTTAATTAAATATCCAATAAAAGCTGTCACCGCATTGGTTAACAGTTGAATTATTAGTTGTAGAAATCTGGACATGGTAGATGGAAAGGAAGAAGAGTTGATAAGCGGGTGGGTAGCGGGCATCACTGCCTTAAAATACCCATTATTGCTAATATAACCTCTAAAAAACCCAATTAACTAAAAAACTAGCAAAAGGTAAAATATCTAAAATATAGCCGGAGAATTCCACAATTTAATAGTCTTATCCTGACTACCACTAACAATGAAACTGCCATCAGAAGAAATGGCAACACAACTAACCAAATCTGTATGACCGACTAGCATTGCAATTTCTTTTCCAGTACTAACTTGCCACAATTTTACAGTTTTATCCCAACTTCCACTAATGAGAATTTGATTATCGGGGGAAAAGGTAAGCGCAGAAACTAACCAAGGATGTCCTGAAATAATAGAATTGCATTGCCAAGTTGTGGTATCCCAAAGGCGAATTGTTCTGTCTTCGCCGCCTGTGGCTAGTAATTTGCCATCGGGACTAAATACGATCGCTCTCACCCCCCCAGTATGTCCAACCAAAGTACAAATTAATTCAAATTTTATTAAATCCCAAACTTGCACAATCTGATCCGAACTAGCACTTGCTAATAGAGGCGAAACTGGACTGAAAGCGATCGCATTTATTCCTAATTTAGCTCCCGATAATGTTGTTATCTGTTCTCCTGTTTCGGGATACCATAACTTTACAGTTTTATCAGCACTACCACTGGCAAGAATTTGCCCGTCAGGACTGAATGCTAAAGCGTTGACAGCGCCATTGTGACCGACTATTGTGTGAATTTCCTGGCGTTTTTCGAGATCCCAGAGCTTGATTTGGCGATCGCTACTTCCGCTTGCTAATATGTTCGGGGAATGAGGATGAAAAGCCACAGATTTGACTTTTCCTGTATGACCTTTTATGGTAAAATTTTCTTTAATTGTGCTGATATCCCATAAGCAAATTGTTCGATCGTCGCTGACACTGGCAAGCATTTTATCGTCAGGAGAAAGAGCGATCGCATTAATTCCAGAAAATAGTCCTTTATCACCGACAAGTGTGGCGTAAGTTTCCCAAGTTTGGGTCGGAGGAGGTGCTGAAATGGGGTTTTTTTTACCTCTGAGTTTTTGCATTTCGGTGAGTGCAACTTCAGCAGAAGGAAATCGCTTTTCTAATGAAGGTTCGATTAGGCGATCAAGAATTTGCGCCAAATCATATTCTACAGAACTTGTCAAATCTGACAGCCAATAATTCTGCCACACCCAACAGTTATTCGCCAAATCGAACAGGTGAAACGGACGAATTCCTGTTAGTAAATTCAAGCAAATAACGCCTAAACTGTAAAGATTGCTACTGAAAACTGCAAGTCCTCTTACTTGTTCTGGTGCAGCATATTCAGCACTACCGATCGTCGTTTCTGGTGCAACAAAGGAACTTTCTGTCACCAGTTTTGCTGCACTAAAATCGACTAAAAATAAATCAGTTAACGATTTTATTTGAATAATATTCTCAGGTTTAATATCTCGATGTATGATTTGATGGGAATGAATGAACTGAAGAACGGGAAGTAAAGTTTCTAAAATTTGCCAGACTTCTGCGGCGCTAAATTGGCTTTTTTCGCCTAAAAGTGTTGCTAGGTTTTTTCCGGTTATGTATTTTTGGACGAGGTAGAAATAGCCATTTTCGGCAAAACTGTCTATAACAGCAGGAATTTGGGGATGATTGCCTAATTCTTTTAATTTGTCGATCGCATCTCCAAACAAAAATTTTTCAGCATCACCCCGATCGAGAACTTGCCAAAATTGTTTGATAACGCAAAGAGTAGGAGAATCTTCAGCCAAATCAAAGGCTAAAAATGTTTGTCCAAAGCCTCCCTTACCCAGAACTTTAACCGCACGATAGCGTTTTTTGAGAAGCAAAGTAGAGCCACAAAATTGGCAAATTAAAGAATTGCGATCGTAATTTTGTGACTCATTACAACTAGGGTTAAAAC
>JBAVZX010000234.1:0-1562 GCA_049589015.1 Phormidium sp.
ATTGAAAGAACTAATTTGTTTGGTAATTTAAAGGCAGATTACGCGATTTTAGAAGTTGATGAAAATGTAATTCCCAAGGTTTTACCGAAGATTCAACCGAAGTTTATTTTATGTTTGAATTTGTTTCGGGATCAGTTGGATAGATATGGGGAAGTTGATACGATTAGTCAACGTTGGTCAAAAGCGATCGCACCTCTCCCCCCAGATACAGTAATAATTGCTAATGCTGACGATCCGACTTTATCTCATTTAGGACAGAGTTTAACTCAGAAAGTTTTGTTTTTTGGCTTAAGCGAACCGCAATATTATTTAGATGAAATTCCTCACGCTGTAGATTCAATTTACTGCCCAAGTTGCGGGGAATCTTTAAATTATCAAGGGGTTTACCTTTCCCATTTGGGTGATTTTGATTGTCTGAATTGTGGATTTAAAAAGAGTCAAGTTAATATTGATAGTAGCAAATGGCCTCAAATTTTGATCGGGCTTTACAATAAATACAATACCTTGGCAGCTGCTTTATTAGCGCAACAAATCGGCATTGCCGAAAACACAATTGTAGAGACAATTAAAACCTTTCAAGCTGCTTTTGGACGGGCGGAAGAGTTGGAAATTTCGGGTAAGAAAGTGCGGATTTTGCTGGCGAAAAATCCGGTGGGAATGAATGAGACAATTCGCACGGTGAATGATATTAAAAAAGCTGGAGGTGCGGCTACTACTTTGATGGTTTTAAACGATCGCATTCCCGATGGTACTGATGTTTCTTGGATTTGGGATGTAGACACGGAAAAGTTAGTTGCATCGGGTGGGAATATTGTGGTTAGTGGCGATCGCGTTTATGATATGGCGTTAAGGATTAAATATAGTCAAACTAATGGGAACAATGGCTGTAAATTGATCGTCAAAGAGGATTTGTCAGAAGCGATCGCCACTGCATTAGAACATACCCCAATAGGTGAAACTTTACACATTTTACCAACCTATTCGGCAATGTTAGAAGTGCGAGGATTGCTGACAGGTAAACAGATTCTTTAAATTTCCTAGAGTCATTTATGAAAGTCGCATTGTTAGCTAATCTATTATTAGGTGTTGTCGTTGGTTGGCAAAATCCTAACCTGTTTTTAATCGCCCAAGCTGCGCCCACAGGATTAGAAAAACAGGTGTCGCCGTATCAAAAAGTCTGTCAAATTTATGCTTACGTAATTGACAAAGATCCCCAAGGTTTGAATGTTCGCGCCAACCCAAATATTAAAGGGGAAATTTTGGGAAAATTGCCCACAAATACAGATGCAGTGTTAGTTGATATTATCGCATCTCAAGGAAATTGGGTAGAAATTAATAAAGCTGAAGATGCCAGTGGTAAAGTAGTTTTTCAGGGGAAAGGTTGGGTTTATGCTTCTAAATTGGGTACTAGTACTCGCGGTTATGATAAAAAGAAAGTTTCGGTTTATTCTAGACCGGATAGTGGTAGAAAGGAAGTAGGAACTATTCCTTCTAGTACACAAGTAACTTTGCTAGGATGTCAAGGTAAATGGGCGTTTGTTGGTTATCAAAGAGTCCAAGGT
>JBAVZX010000235.1:0-2286 GCA_049589015.1 Phormidium sp.
CGAGAAACAGAGGCTCCGCCTCTTGGTGCAAGATCTCAGTATTGAAAGTGGCGGCGTGCGATCGACTTTAACAGGGATTGGGCGCTGGAAACGACTAACCAGAGGTTGCAGCACTGATTAAGTTAATAAGGAGGTCTGTATTTATGCTTAAGAAGGAATATATTGACAATCTACACAAAATTAATTCTAACTATCAACACCAAGAACAAGCTGAAAATTTGGCAAATTCACTCGATATAGTTTCAGATGATATTTATTCAGAGAGTCAACGATTTATTTATGAATTAATACAAAATGCTGATGACGCAGCCATTGGAGATTCTGTTGAAATTTATATTGAAGTCACACAAAACTTTATTATTGTTTCTCATACAGGCAAAGAATTTACTAAAGATGATGTTCAAGCAATCTCAAAAATTGGAAGTAGCCAAAAAAAGAATAATCCGAAGCAAACAGGTTATAAAGGAATTGGTTTCAAATCTGTATTCTCTAAATCTAATTGTGTTTATATTAGATCAAATGGTTTCCAATTCCGGTTTGATAAAATTTACTGGGAAGGGAAAAGAGGTTACAAAATGCCCTGGCAAATTATCCCTATTTGGTTTGACGAACATGAAGTCCCAGAAGATTTAAGAAATAGCCACTCGTTTAAAAACAGTCATAAATTTCCTGTTTCTACTGCGATTAAATGTAAGAATCCTCAAGAAATTAAAAACAGCTTAGAAGAATTATTTAGAAACAGCCAAATCATGCTGTTTTTAAGAAATGCCAGGAAGATAACAATCAATAATCCACCGTCGAAAAATTTCAGCATTGAAAAGAATAAATTATATCTATCAGGAAATAAAACTTTTGCCAAAGTCACTCTCAAAGAAAGAAGTGAGCATGGTGATACTATTTGTGAGTGGCTAGTAAGAGATTTTGTTAATATTCCTATTCCTCCTGAGATTCAGGACAATATAGCCAAAGATGACAAAACGCCTCCTAAATTGAAAGATGCAAAATACACTACTTTATCATTAGCTACCAAGGTTGAAGGGCATAAATTAGTTCCTTTAAAAACAGAAGAGTCAATTGTTTTTACTTATCTTCCTACTAAAGTAAAGTCTGGTTTTCCATTTCTTGTTAATGCAGAGTTTCTTACAAAAGCCGAACGCGAGGGTTTTCATGAAGATCGGATCTGGAATATATGGTTATTTAGAGAAATAGCTATTAAAATTTTTGAATGGTTATCTGAATTAGCTATAGAGCAACAATATAAATTTCAGATCACCAATTTAATACCTGAAAAATTCCCTAGCTATTCTAGTGATTTATTAAAACAAGCATTTAATCAAGGTTTTGATTGGTCTATTCAAAATATCGCTTTTATTCCTAGTGAAGTTAGTAATATAGTATTAAAGGCAAATGAAGCATTAATAGAAAATGCAGGTATTAAAGATGTTGTGGGAAGATTACTACTGATTGAGTATTATAATGAAAAATTTCACACAGCTTTTGATGAAACTTCTTTAGTACATAATCAACTGTTAAGAAGCAATAAGTTAACAGAGATTGGAGTCAAAGTTTTTAAACTAAAACATATAACAGATTTTTTAGTTTCAAAAATATTTCAAGAAAGCTTTAGGCTTGGAAATAATTTTATTCTAATTAAATTTCTCTACGAAAAGTACCAAATCAATGCAGAAAATACAGATTTTAGAAAAAATCTACAAATCATCCCATTTATTTTTGATGAAGCAGAAGTATTGGCAGCGCCTAATACTCCTATATACTTGCCGTTGAGTTCTATTGAAATCAATATTGAGAATTCTGAAGAACTATTACAGTTTAAGTTTATTCATCCCGAAGTTTTAGCAAGGGTTAAAGAAAATCAAGAAATTTATAATTGGTTGTGTCAGGATGTAGGAATTACAGAGCCTACAGAGAAGAATATTATTGAAAAAACCCTGATTCCTAATATTCGTGAATTAACAAACACTACAGAAAAGTCATTAAATATTACTAGGTATTTATTTAATGCCTATAAAAAGGGTATGATTAATGACGAGTCTCTTAAAAAATTAAATCAAATTCAATTAATTTGCAAATCCGATGAATTACGTTTGCCTAACAATTGTTATTTGTCGGATTTCTATAAACCTGAATTATGTTTGGAAAAATATATTAAATCAAATTCTTTTGTAACTGAGAAATACACAAATCAGACAGACGATATTAAAGAATGGAATAGATTTTTTACTAAAATAGGAATTTATGAAAAAATCCAAATAATAAATGCAGGAA
>JBAVZX010000236.1:0-1621 GCA_049589015.1 Phormidium sp.
GTCCGTTCCCATTTTAGGATATTCTAATAGATAAATCCAGCGACAATCAACCCATTCTAATTGAGTTGTGCTGTCAATATTCCAAGTTGCTAAACCACAAACGCCTGTCATTTGGGAGTTAGTGAAATCTGCACTGATTGCTTGAGTTTGAGTTAAATTTACCCACTCTAAACAGGCATCTTGAAAAGTTGCTTCGCTGATATTTGCTGCTTTTAAATTAGCATAACTCAAATCGGCCCTAATTAAGTTAGCTCCTCTCAGATTAGCATTAACAAAATTTCGCTGATGTCCGTTTCCGGTAACTAATAAATCCCGAACTCTTGGGTTAATCAGGATTGTATTTCCTACTCTTGCTTGGTTGAGGTGAAAACTTTTATGCCATAAAGTTCGCGTGGTGTTAGCATTTCTCAAATCGGTGCTTTTTAGGGTGGCGTAACTAAAGTTAGCGTTGGTTAGGTTAGCATTGCGAAAACTCGTACCGCCTAGAGTGGAAATGGCGATCGCAATCTGCCGCAAAACCCCATACTTATCATCTTCTTTTAATATTTCTTTGGCAATATTCAAACTTACTAAAATTAAAGCTACAGCTAACATAATAGCTAAAATAATTACCCCAATTTCAGCTGTTAAATTTTGCAAATATCTAGCGCCATTACGAGTTACCAATCCAGTAATAAAAACCCCTATTGCCAAAGCTTCAAGTTTGATTAACTGAACTTCTTTATTTGCTCCAACAAAAGCTGCTAAAACCACAGCTAAATTCAAAGTAATGATAACAGTTATCGTCGCAGCAACAGCCATTACTAGTGGTACTATAATATAGGCTGCTTCTGAAGCATTTCCTCCCCGAAGAACTTCGACAAAGTTACCCATTCTGAAAGAACGAAATAAATTTAAAAATCTATTATTATCGTTGCTAATTGAGGAGAGAATACCTAACAAAGGCAAACATATTGCCACAGCACTGGCTAAAATACCAAAGGTTTTTTGTAATCCTTCTTTTTGGGTAATTAACAACAGGAAAATATTTATAGATAAGATGAACAAGAAGCTCAACAAAGCTGGAATAATCCCTAGTGGTGCATCAGGTTTAATAATCAAAAAACTCACAGTACGATAAACCGCCATTACCGTTGCTGCACCTGATATTCCTGATAAAATTGCGGCTACTAGCAATACTCCAATTTCCCATTTTTTTGGTAATCCAGCTAGAGCATAACTAAAATCAGCATTGGTTAAATTAGCATTAGTAAAATCTGCTCCTCGAATGTCAGCATGAGAGAAGTCAACGCCAGTTAAATCGCGCCCTTTGAAGGATATGCCTTGCAAGTTTTTTCGAGTAAGATTGGATAACATATTGTTACTCAAATTACAAAATTTTGCCTGACGCTTGCTTCTCCCCAGGAGACAACTATACTGAAAGATTCTCCTGATTCGGCGCTAAACTGCAATTGAATAAAATTATCTGCTTCTCTGGATTCTGTGTCAAGTACTTCGGCTCCTGATTCATCAATTATGATTAGTTTTAATCCTGGGGGTAAACAAGTTTCCTTTCCCATTGGATGTACTTGAACGAGAATATCAACTTCTGTTTCATCAGCTTTTGGCGGTAGGGTAATTA
>JBAVZX010000237.1:0-3053 GCA_049589015.1 Phormidium sp.
GGGCTAAAGCCCAACTACGTACAAAGAATAAGACTAATCTTATAACTAGCAACTTGCGTTCTTATATAAATGATTTTTTTTCACTTGTGAGAAATCCAGGTGTAAGTTTGCCTCAGTGTCTCTTCTATGGAACCGGAGTGCTTGAACAGTTGGGTCAGTTTATGGGCAGGTGTTTTTCGCTTCTCTAAAAGAACGAAAAGCGGCATTAACAAATTAGCATCCTGGTCGTCATCAAGTGCTACCTTAACAGCTTGCAAAATCTTGGTGGCGTTATTAAATATATCTTCGTTTTCAAATCCAAATTGTGCGGAAAGTTGGTGACAAGCTGCGTCAGGTATTATGGCTCTACCAAGCAAGGATTTGTCTAAAATAAGACCTTTCAACAAGGCAAGCAAGCTAGCATACATAGAAAAATCATCACAACTATCAAAAGCTTTAAATTCGATGCGACCTACTTCTGCTTGTATGCGTGCTATTTCTGTCAAGCTAGGTACACTATTAATTATTTGTTCCTGTTTCTGGACAAAAACCCTTGCTGCTGGTCTTTTTCCTGTTCTAATAAACGTCCGTACTGACAGCCCTGACCACAAAGCGCCTTGATAAAACGGAGAACTATAACTAAAAGGAACAATGTAGGGACTGTAATAAGTCAACTTAGAGCCAATATCAATCACCTGTTCAAAAGGCAAACCAGCCACTGAAATATTTAAATCTGGACCATAGGTGAGCATGGGTATGGTGAATGTTTGATCTTCGGGAAAAGCCTGTCGCAGCTTTAGCTCATAATTAGTTAATGGTGGCTGAGGCTCAAAAACAGTCTGGTATGGATTAAAACTGACCAAGACTGGTGAAAAGCCCAAGGTGTTAGCCACCTCACATAGTAGACGAAAACTTTCTGATAATTCAGTAATAGTGCTTTGAATGTCAGAGTGTATGGTTGTTCTAATTTCAATACCTTTAGGAATAGACTTAATCACCTTTTTGGCATCCGCAAATCGTTCAAATCCCTCAATGTACCATCTCTTCTCCTTAATGCCACCTACCCCGATGTACAGTTGAGAATAGTCGTTGGGGTATAGAGGTAGCCTTTCGATAATTTGAGCGAAGTCAGCAAATTCTGTTCGGGAAAAATCAGCAAACTTACCTTCACTATTTAGGAAAGCAACTTCATGTTCTATGCCAAAATAAAACATTGTTTATCAACGCCTACCTACTTTAGCTTTAGCCAATAATTTACCATGATTGAAAAATCTTCTACACACTCTACATAATGTCCCCAGCCCATTGGAAGATAAAGCATTTCTCCCGGCATAGTAAAAACTTTTACACATTTAGCCTTAGTAAAATCAGGAAATTTAGTTAAATCAACATTTCTCAGATCAATCCTGCTTACAGCAAGGTCTATATTAGGTCTAGATGGAAGAATTGACATATAAAGCCAAGGAATATCCCGAACTGGGTAAAGCCACCATCTTTTTGCTCCAACAATTTGATGAATAAAATTGTCTCTAGAATCTTTGTGCAAAGGAGTGATTGAACCTTTGGGACCAATCCACAGAGATGGCGTTTCAAATTCCTCTTTTGTGTAAGCTTCTGGGTAACTTGTAAATAAATCTGATAGCGCTATGTTCTCAATAACCTGAGCCGCAGCGTAAAGGGAAGTACCCTTTCCTTCGGATATGAGATTCACATAATCCATAATACTTATAAATTCATATTCTCGAGATGAGGTGATTGTTACTATAGGGTCACAGTAATTACCTTTTCTCGCCTTGTAAATTATTTCTCCATATTTTTCACAAAGATTTGAGAGGATAGTTTGTTTACATCCTTTACCATAGTCAGTAACTATAACTGGATAACCTGCTCTTTTAATCAAATCAAATTGGTCATAAAATGACTGTAAATTTACTCGTTTAACTGTTTCGATTCGAGGTTGATCCTTCAGAAGTTCATATACTTCTTTAAACCTCGGTCCTTCCATTACATCAATATAATGAGTCATATTTTTCTCACATTAAAGAAGTTCACTCAAGAATTACCAGAAGAATGGGTGCAAGCCCCGTCCTTGCAGGACGGCTTTAATTGTGTTATACTAGTTGCCGTAGAGGTTTTCCACGTCAAATGATCGTCTTAGAGTTTAAAGCAGAAGGGAAAACAACTCAATATCAAGCCATCGACGAAGCAATTAGGACTGCTCAATTTGTGCGAAATAAGTGTCTCCGATACTGGATGGATAATCGCGGAATCGGACAGAAAGAGTTGTATCGTCACAACACGACATTGAGAGCCGAACACCCTTTTGTTAAAGCTTTAAACTCTCACGCTTGCCAAGTAGCAGTGGAACGGGCTTATAGTTCAATTGCTCGGTTTTACGACAATTGTCGCCAAGCTACCCCAGGAAAGAAAGGTTATCCGCAGTTCAAGAAAAACTGTCGTTCAGTTGAGTATAAAACTTCGGGATGGTCACTTTCTGAAACTAGGAAGCAAATCACATTCACCGACAAAAAAGGGATTGGCAAGCTAAAGCTAAAAGGAACGTGGGATTTAAACTTCTATCCAATAGAACAGATAAAACGGGTAAGGATAGTTCGACGTGCCGATGGCTACTATGTCCAATTCTTAGTGAAAGTGGACAACAAAGTAGAAACAAATCCGACAGGTAAAGCCATTGGATTAGATGTAGGATTGAAAGAATTCTACACCGACAGCAATGGATACAGTGAACCCAACCCAAGATTTTATCGAACAGGCGAAAAACGCTTAAAGTTTAGACAAAAGCGGGTTTCTCGCAAAAAGAAAGGCTCTACCAATCGTCGATTAGCCGTTAATAGATTAGGGCGAGTACACCTCAAAATAAGTAGGCAACGTGAAGAACACGCTAAGAGAGTGGCGCGTTGCGTAATTCAATCTAACGATTTGATTGCTTACGAAGATTTGAGGGTGAAGAATTTAGTCAAGAATCATTGTCTCGCTAAATCTATTAATGATGCAGGTTGGTATCAATTTAGAAAATGGCTGGAGTATTTTGGAGTTAAGTTTGGCAAGATAAC
>JBAVZX010000238.1:0-1557 GCA_049589015.1 Phormidium sp.
TTGCACCATTCTCAACAAGACTTGAAAAACCGGGTTTCTTTACGAAAAATTTAGGCTTTCAGGTTTAGTTATTTGCAAGAAACCCGGTTTTTAGCCTTGGTGCAAGATCTGAGTTACTGTTTTGGCAACTTGATGCCAAACTGCATAATCGTAAGTTTTGTTAAAAGTATTTGACTAAATTGATATATTAATATATATAGAACTGTTGATCCCCAGTAGTTGATTGTTTGCGGCAGTAAGTATTATAGTTTTGTATACTAGAGTTAATAAAACGTAAAAAATAAAAGTAAAAATCGATGGGTGAAGTTAGCAAATATTGCGGAAGGATTACCCAGAGATAACTACTATTTATGTGATTGAGTAACGGCATTCCCACAGGAAGCCATTTGATAAAAAAAACTTTTCGTTTCAACAGGCAGACATAAGCGTGAGTCAACATCAACTAGCTCAGTTAAGAAGGTACGATCCACAAGCTATCGCCAATTACTACAGAAAACGCCCTTGGTTGGCACTATGGCGAACTTTATCCGTAATCTGGATGTTTGGGGGATTTGTTTTAGGGCTAAAGTTAGATGAATGGTGGGGTCAACTAGAGGATCATAAGTCAAGACGAGCCTCCCAGTTACGGGAAATTCTCACTCACCTTGGCCCGACATTTATTAAAGTAGGTCAAGCCCTTTCCACCAGACCAGATTTAGTTCGCAAAGACTTTTTAGAAGAGTTAGTCAAATTACAAGATCAATTGCCGCCATTTGATACTGCGATCGCATTCAATATTATCGAAACCGAACTAAACAGATCTCTAGAAGACGCATACGCGGAAATTTCGCCGCAACCAGTCGCCGCCGCCAGCTTAGGACAAGTTTATCAAGCTAGACTCAAAACTGGGGAAGAAGTAGCAGTTAAAGTCCAACGTCCTAACTTGCTTCCTGTCTTAACTTTAGACCTTTTTTTGATGCGTTGGGCTGCTAGTTGGTTAGCGCCTTGGCTACCTCTTAATTTAGGGCATGACTTAACGCTAATTGTCGATGAATTCGGTACAAAACTATTTGAAGAAGTTGATTACTTAAACGAAGGGCGCAACGCCGAAAAATTTGCCGCCAACTTCCGAGATAATCCAGAAGTAAAAGTTCCCGTGATTTACTGGCGCTATAGTTCCCATCGGGTGCTGACTTTAGAATGGATTCACGGACTTAAACTCACCGACGCTGAACAAATTGAAAAACAGGGACTCAACAGCGATGCGATTATTCGGATTGGCGTAACATCAGGATTACAACAGTTATTAGAACATGGATTTTTCCATGCTGATCCGCACCCAGGTAACTTGTTCGCTATCCCACCGCAATGTCCGATTGATGGAGAAAGACAACCGACTAAATGGGTGCAGGGTGGTCGGATGGCTTATATTGATTTTGGGATGATGGATCAGTTAGAACAGGAAACAAAAGAAACCCTGGTCGATGCTGTTGTACATCTAATCAATAAAGATTACGAACATTTAGCTGAGGATTTTGTTAAACTCGGCTTTTTAACTGCGAATACCGATATTAATCC
>JBAVZX010000239.1:0-4029 GCA_049589015.1 Phormidium sp.
AAAACCTAGATTTTCTGCCCGAATGCTTCGCCCCTACAGTCCACAAATTTGCTTAACCGAGCAGTATTGTCCCACTTCCCACTTCCCATTAATATCAACTATTTTGCAAAACAGGGATTCAATTTAATTAAATTGTTGAGAATAATTTAGTTTTTTTACGAAGTGATATATTTTACATTAAATTATTGACAGTACGGTTTGAAAAATCTTTAATAGCAAGATATGGCTAGAAGCCAGGAATTTGCTTAGATGATTCTTGATATTTAAAGCCGTTAATTGGGTGATAACTATGCCAAAAGACCAAATGTATGAGTTGTTGTTGCAGTGTTGGACAGTAGCTTATGAAAAGGCGATCGTTGCCAAAGAATTTAAGCTAGCCAAAAAAACCATCGACAAAGCTTGTTGTGAAGCCGTAGAGGATTTGACTAAACGCCTCGTTGACGCGGGTTCTATAACACCAGAAGATGCGGTAGATAGAACTCAGGAAACAATGGAGGATGCGATTAGGCATCATATTGAAAATTTGACCAAAGGGGGTATGTTTAATCCCGATCAAAAACCGACGATCGATAAACTGACGATAAAAACCGATTCTGGAGAAAATATAGTAGAAGAAATTACTGTTGAAAACTGTACTTATCAAGAAGGTTGTAAATGGGCATTAGACGAACCTGTATTTACAGAAAATGGACAATATAGATGTCAAAGATTAGGATGTTTTGTTGGGGCAGTGAAAAAATATATGACAGAGGAAACACTGCCTGAAGATAAGAGAAACAAACTGGATTATCTTATGACAACTGTCATGGAGGAAGATGATAAAAACGGTATAAAATGTAGATGTAAAGGATTTGTTTTTGTTAATGAGAATTTTTTACGGCAAATTCTTTTAAAAGATCATCCTACTCAATTACCTAAGTAGAAAACTTATTGATTTATTCATAGCAGCGAGGAAAATATGGCAGGTTTTGTTGAAAAAATCAAGGCACTTTTAACAAGTTTTACACAGACAACCGGAGGTGTTGAGGCAACGCTTTTGGTTGATTTGTCTGATGCTACAGTGCAAGTGTCTTATCCTGAAGGTGAGTCATTACACTTTATCGGAACTGCTTCAGCCGATAGTATCAGTAATTTTGAGTCTGGAATACAATCTTTGGGCGGCAAGTTTTCCGTGCAAGAAATGGAATTAGTGAGTCAAGACAAAAGAGTTTTTACTCTCAGAATATCAAACGATCCTGATTATGTTCTTTGTGTTGTTTGCCCTATTAATGGTGCAAAAGCAGGGGTGATCAGAACCAAGTTTCAGAATAGTGTGAAAAACGAAATTATAACAGCAATGAAAGAAGGTGGGCTGATAAAAAAGGAGTAATTATGAAACATAAATATGTTCTAACACTTGACGATGCAAAACAAATTGCTGCCGCCGCCGAAGCTGAGGCAATCCGCAATGACTGGAATGTTGCTATTGCCATTGTGGATGATGGTGGACATCTGATTGTATTCCATCGAATTGATGATACCCAGTACGGGTCTTGTGAGATAGCTATACTCAAAGCGCGTACAGCTATCAGCTTGAAAAGACAAAGCAAGGACGTTGCAGACGCGGTTGCAGAAGGGAAAACCGGAATGTTATCTATACCAGGAATTATTCCTTTAGAAGGGGGTTTGCCGTTGATAGTCAAGACTGAAGGCAGGGAGCAATATGTTGGTGCAATTGGTGTTTCTGGAGTGAAATCTAATGAGGATGGAATTGTTGCTAAAGCAGGGGCGGATTTTTTTGCCAATATAGCAATGAGCAACAATTAGTTTCGATATTCTCTAAACCTCGGAAGGGTAGGGAAACAGATAGTGTTAACTCTGTACAATACAGTCTCCACCTGTTCTCTACCCAAGACTGTTTGATTTTAAAAGCGTCCATTTATTATTATTCAGGTTCAGGGGGATTGATTTATGACATCAGAACCAAATTTGCCAGAATGCTGTTCTGAAATTGCTAAAAATTGGGACTTGCAGAGACTATTTCAGGATATGACCATAGCCAAGCGGAAAGTTCATCCAAGGTGTCAACCAGTTAGTCCTCTATCGCAAAAATATATATGTTTATTACTTAGTATCAAAAGTCCCCAAGATATTGCTGCCACAGAAGATCAAAACATAAATACAGTTAAATCTCAATGCAATGCAATTTATAGAGATATTGATTGTTTACTTGAAGACAAAAGGATTATTTTTGAAAACAGAGATAATTTGAATTATACAAATTCTAGTAATATTTATCAGCTTCTTGATCAAGCAGGTTATAAACGTCAACATAATAGTATAATCTCCCCACATGGTTATATAAAACGCGGAATAGAAGAACAAGTTTGCCAAGCCCTCAAAAAAGAGGGTGCTTCACTACGAATTAAAGGATTGAAACATACGGGTAAAACTTACCTTTTAGGTCAACTAATTATTCCTCAAGCAAAATTACTAGGCTATTTAACAGCAAGTTTAAGCCTATTAGACATAGCAAGCCATTCTGACTTGAATAATGAAGACAGATTTTTAGAATTGTTTTGCAATTCTATAAAAGAGCAGTTAGAGTTAGAACTAAAGTTTAGTTTAGAGGATAGTCATCAGCAAGCTAATCCCAACGATCATCCTAAAGCTGAAGTTGAAGAGATTCTTGTAAATCTCGATAAGTTATCTTACACAAGTATGCCAGTTACAGGAAATAAGAAAGTTATAGACTACATTACAAAAATTCTTCAAAGTATTAAAAAAAGAACTTTACTTTTGGCATTAGATGATGTTGATTATATTTTTCAGTATAGCAATGTTGCTAATACTTTAGGCCAAATACTACTAAGTATTCAGACAAAGCCAAACAGAGGTCAGGCATTTAGTGAAATTTTTAAGAAATTGCGGTTAGTTATTTTACATTCAACAGAAGAATATGCAAAGTTAAGTAAAAATTTTTCTCCTTTTGACGGGGTAGGAATACCTTTTTCAATGAATGATTTTGATTTTGAGCAGGCTAAACAATTTTTGCAAAACTATCAATTAAAATGGAGCGATTCAGAGATAAAAAAATTACGCGACTTGGTTGGGGGACATCCTTATTTAATAGATATGGCTTTTCAAGAATGTGAGTTTAACAATAAAACACCAAACGATTTATTAAATACAGCTTGTCAAGAAAGTGGAATTTATGGTAATCTTCTCCGTAAATATTTAAAAACACTTGATGAAAAACCAAGCTTGAGAAAGAAATTTCAGCAAGTTATAGTGTCTGACGATCCAATAGAGTTAGATCCAGCATCCAGCTTCCAATTACAAAGCATGGGAATTATCAAATTAGAAGGCGATCATTCTAGTCCACGCTGTGAATTATATCGCAAGTATTTCCAAAGGATATTCGGAAATCGTAATGATAATGATTAAGATAATTTAATCAACATTAAACCAGTTATTAACGCTTTTTTGTTTGAATAATAAAAGGAAAAACACAAAACAAATGGATAAATTACACATGGATTTCCCTGACGGCCCTTTACCTCTTGAGTATCCTTACTATGTTAAACGCAATGCAGATACAGAGCTTTATGAATACTTAAAAGCTGGAAACTTATGTAATGTTTTTAATTCTCGAAAAATGGGTAAATCAAGCTTGGATATAAGAGTCAGAAAAAAACTAGAAGATCAAGGAGATTTCAAATGTGTTCTGATTGAATTGACTGATATCGGTATTAACTTCAAGTTAGAGGATTGGTATTTTACTCTAATTAGTATATTAGCAAAAGAATTTGAATTAGATATCGGTAAAGATGATAGCTTTATGCTTTGGTGGGAGAAGCAAAAGAAAAAAACTTGCCCAAATAAATTAGGAAATTTTCTGGAGTATCTATTAAAATATTATATACCCAAGAATATTTTAATTGTTTTTGATGAAATTGATATTTTTCTTGATGCCATGCCAGAATCAGAAATCAAATTTTGTCAAAAAGATAAAAATGATTTTTTTTCCTTTATTCGGTCATGTTATAA
>JBAVZX010000240.1:0-1673 GCA_049589015.1 Phormidium sp.
GCCGTTGGTAGCTATTTGGTTAAGTTGAGAGATTAAGGATAAATTAATTCCGCGACCGTAACCTTGATAGGCGATCGTAGAATCGGTAAAGCGATCGCATAAAATCACCATACCCTTAAGCAAATTCGGCTTTAACAACTCCTCAACGTGCTGGCTTCTATCCGCAGCATACAACAACAACTCGGCTCGTTCCTGAATCCTCCTCTCCTGACCTGGTTCCAGCAACAACCGCCGCAACTCTAAACCCAAATTTGTCCCCCCAGGTTCCCGCGTCACCATTACTGGTTCAGCCTGAATCTGCTCTGTGATCAATTGTCCCCAGTCACTTTCTGTTAACCAATCACGCAACCGCCGCAACTGGGTAGTTTTACCACAACCCTCTACTCCCTCAAAGACAATCAGTTTGCCAGACTGCGGAGAATTAGTCCGTGAAAACTCGGTACTTTTTGCCATCGACTGCTGATTTCCTTGACCGATTTTCCTGAATGTGAACATAATTTAAAGACAGTCCTGGCAAAACAACAATCTTGGCAAAAGAGAAGTAAAACATATCTTTAGTCTCCGCAAAGGTTAGGTATTATAAGAGGGTCTTAAAACAAAAGCCGGAGGAATTGATGGCTCGTTACACTAGCTCCTATACAGTTGGCCTTCCCTTTCCACGCATTGGCAAATTGGTGGTAGAAGTTTTAGAATCCTGTCCGTTAGAAATCACATACGACACAGGGGAATATATTATGGCACGGGAAATACCTGGTAAGGTTCCCTATTCCAAACTCGCCAGCGTCGAAATCCTGATCGATCGCACCACGTCAACTGAGAAGGAAACTAAAATGACTTTAGTGGTCAAAAACGAAGAATTGCCCTTGCAACTTGAGAACCACTGCCAACAAATGTTTCAATTGGTAAGTCAGGCAATCGTTGGCTATCGCAGTTGGCAAATAATTGAACAAGTAGCAGGATAGCTACCTAAACTTTAGGAGACTTTATATAAATTGATCCGATTGAATTGATTGACATCATTCGTCAAAACTAGCAGGATTAATCAACGTAATGTCATAAGGGTCTTCAAGCGGTCCTGTGGGTATAGTAGTGTCTGGCTTCATATGATAATAAGTCGCTTTCACACCTGGACCGAAGACCACCTCATCTTTATCTTTGAGATCGTGAGCAGACATTTTCCGACCATTAATAATCAAACCATTGGAACTAGTCTTACCCTTAGCATCTCCATCGACAATGCGGTAGTAATAACTGCCATTTTTATGTTTATCTTCATCTTTGTTAGATAATTGAAGCAAAGTAGCATGACGACGAGACACAAATTGGGAGTATAAGCGAATGTTACAATCTGGGTCTCGACCGATCGAATAAACAGGCTGATTGAGCTTAAACTCCTTACGACCCTTGTCATCCTCAACCATTAAAACGTATTTACTGTGTGGTATTGTCATTGAAAAACCTATCCTGCAACGAATTAATAAGACTATCATCCAGCGTAGTGTCAAAATAATTAACTAAGCCAGTTCGGTGAAAGACAAAAGTAAAAAGAGCAACAACAGGAAATTTTCTGGTAATTTAACCCTTTTTACTTTTCAGGTTTCTGGTACTAGTTAATCACTACTCTTTTGTTTACTCCCAGGAAAGCGGCGTAACAGCAATGAATTAGTTACTAC
>JBAVZX010000241.1:0-4073 GCA_049589015.1 Phormidium sp.
GGTTCGGGCGCGTTTCGAGTGCTTCACTTTCGCTCGGCTTCCTCTCGACCGCTTTACTAATCTACCAATCCCTCAATGGTTTGTCAAGCTTTTTTCTAAACTTTTTTTGGGGAGTCCTAAAAGTCCTATGTAGAGGCAGTTTTAGGGCAAAATGGTTGAGTGAGAGAAACAGTTGAAGTACTCAAGCAGGGAAAAGTTGTGAATTTTCAATCAATTATTGCCACACTTAATCGGTTCTGGAGCGATCGCAATTGTCTAATCGCCCAACCCTACGACATTGAGAAGGGTGCAGGAACAAAGAATCCCCATACTTTTCTCCGGGCGTTGGGGCCAGAACCTTGGTCTGTGGCTTATGTGGAACCTTGTCGTCGTCCGGGTGATGGGCGCTATGGGGAGAATCCGAATCGGTTTCAACATTATTATCAGTATCAAGTTCTAATTAAGCCTTCACCAGACAATATTCAGGAAATTTATCTTGATTCTTTAAGGGCTTTGGGGATTCGCCCGGAAGATCATGATGTGCGGTTTGTGGAGGATAACTGGGAGGATGCGGCGGTAGGTGCTTGGGGTACTGGTTGGGAAGTTTGGCTGGATGGGATGGAAATCACGCAGTTTACTTATTTCCAGCAGTGTGGGGGAATTGATTGTCGTCCGGTGTCGATCGAGATTACTTACGGATTAGAACGCTTGGCGATGTATCTTCAGGAAACTGAGGCGATTACGAAAATCCAATGGACAGATAACATTAGTTATGGAGATGTGCATTTGCAAGGGGAGATTGAGCAGTGTACTTATAACTTTGAAGCTTCTAATCCAGAATTACTGTTTACTTTGTTTGGTTTGTATGAACAAGAAGCAGAACAGTTAATTGTTAGAGGATTGGTTCTGCCTAGCTTGGATTTTGTTTTAAAGTGTTCTCATACTTTCAATTTACTGGATGCTAGAGGTGTGATTTCTGTGACTGAGAGGACTCGTTATATTGGCAGAATTCGGAATATGGCGAGACAAGTGGCGCAACTTTATGTACAACAAAGAGAAAAGCTTGGTTTTCCACTACTGAGATCGCAACCATCTCTGCAATCACCTATGGAACTGGTATCTTAATTAATTGGTGAGGTAAGCCGATCGCTATTTATTAATTGAGATAGTTAGGAAATATGGCTAATTTGAACGAGCTTTTAGAACCGATCGCAGCACAGTTTAGAGCATTGGGCATTCCTGAACCGATCGAACATTGGGGACATCCGGTAATGATGGCGATCGTTATCTTTGTAATGGGTAGCTTCGTCGGATTAGCAGGATGGCGGGGGCGAATAGTTACCGATCAAGAAATTGCACTGAAAAGTCGTTCTGACCATCGCAAACTAGCACCTTGGATGTTTTTATTCTTGGCGCTAGGCTACACTGGGGGATTGTTGTCTTTAGTAATGCAACATCAGCCAATTTTGGAAAGCCCTCATTTTTGGACGGGTTCAATTGTGCTAATTTTGTTGGGCATTAATGGTGCGATTTCTGCCAGTAAATTTGGTGGTAACAAATCCGCACTTCGTACAATTCATGCTTATCTCGGAAGTGCAGCACTGTGTTTGTTATTTCTTCATGCAGTGTTGGGATTACAGCTGGGTTTGTCAATCTAAAACTGAACTTTTTACATGAATTCAGCCACTATTGTTTTGATTCTTTGTTTAGCCTACATCGTTGGCTTGCTATCTACAATATTTCCCTTTCCTTGGGGAGGATTTGCTGTACTACTTTTAGGAATTCTAGCAACGCTAGTTGTACCTCGATTATGGCGCAAAGGGCCAAAACCTTGGATTTGGTTGGTAGCTGGAGTTGTGGGATTAACAGCAGCTTTATATTTTCAGGCGAGGGTACCCCGACCTGCAATTAATGATATTAGCCGGGAAACTGGTGCTATGGAACAGTTGGTGACGGTAAGGGGTACGGTGGAAAGTATGCCTCGCCTGACTCGCACCAGAAGGGCACAATTTTGGTTACAAGTAACTCAGCTGAATGAGGTAATTGGTAAAGATGGCCCAATAGATTTGGGTAAACAAGTTTCGGGAAAATTATATGTAACAGTACCTTTGCTGCAAGCAACTGGTTTACATACCAACCAAAGAATTGCTGTCATGGGTAGGTTGTATAAACCTAAATTAGTTAGTAATCCTGGTGGTTTTAATTTTCGGACTTATTTAGCTCAAGAAGGTGCTTTTGCTGGTTTGGCAGGTCGAAAAGTTGAGTTTTTGACTGAAGAAAATGGCCCAAAAGTTGGTTGGTGGGTAATTAGACAAAGAATTATTCGCTCTCATACTCGTGGTTTAGGAGTTCCTGAAGGGCCTTTGCTGAGTGCGATGGTTCTGGGTAGTCAATCAGTTAATTTTTATTTGCCAGTGGAGCTTAAAGATCAGTTTACTCGAATTGGTTTAGCTCATACTTTGGCTGCTTCAGGATTTCAGGTATCGTTAATTTTATATGTAGTTTTGATGTTGACTAAAGGTTTATCAGTGCGATCGCAATTAATCGCAGGAGTGATAGCTTTAGGAATTTTTATGGCTTTGGCTGAGCCACAACCGCCTATATTAAGGGCCGTGATCATGGGAGCAGCGGCTTTAATTGCTCCGTTACTGCAAAGAAAAATTAAGCCTATAGGTTCTTTGTTATTTGCAGCGACTTTGTTACTTTTGTTAAATCCAACTGCGATTTGGGATTTAAGTTTTCAACTGAGTTTTTTAGCAACTTTAGGATTACTGGTAACTGTACCAGCAATTATTAAAAGATTAGGATGGATGCCACCAATTTTAGCAGTGGCGCTCGCCATTCCCATTGCTGCTTCTATTTGGACTTTGCCTTTACAATTATATGTTTTTAAAATCATTTCTCCTTATAGCATTCCGATCAATATAATTACTACGCCATTTGTCACTATTCTCAGTATAGGTGGCTTTATTAGTGCGATTTTGGGGGTGCTTTGGCCAATCGCTGGTAGTTCAATTGCTTGGTTACTTTATTATCCTACTCATTGGCTGATTTCATTGGTAGAATTTTTCTATGAGTTACCAGGAAATTCAGTTGCAGTAGGGGCAATTTCTCAATATCAGCTATTGGTTTTGTATATTTTAATTGCTTTAGTTTGTTTGTTTAGTTGGTGGCGCAATTATTGGTGGTTTGCTGGTTTATTGGCAGTAACCCTGATAGTAATCCCGGTTTGGCAAACGCAAACTGCTTTGTTTCAAGCAACTATATTAGAAGCGGGTAAACAACCAGTTTTAGTAATTCAAGATAAGGGAAAAGTAACTTTAGTTAATAGTGGCGATTCAAGTACGGCTAGATACGATATTATTCCTTTCTTACAACATCAAGGTGTGAATCAAATTGATTGGGCGATCGCTACTGACACAACAAATGATAATAAAAGTGGTTGGTTAACTACTGTGGGACATTTACCTATTGCTAACTTTTACAGTAATTCATCTACGGAAAATGGATCTCCGGGACAAACAGAAATTCAGAATATTTTGCAATTACGTCATGGTAATTATCAACCTTTAACTGAAGGGCAAGTTATGACTTTTGGGACAACTTTAGCAAGGCTAATTAATGCCGAAGTCCCTATGTTGCAACTTTTAATTGATGGACAAAATTGGTTATTCATCGGAACCTTGAAAGCCGAGGAACAAAAACAATTACTAATTACGGAAAAGTTCCCTAGAGTTGATGTATTGTGGACATCTGGAGAACGAGTTACAGCAGAATTGTTAAAGGTGGTACAACCAAAAGTAGTGATTGTTTCTGCGGATCAGGTTGATTTAGAAACTTCGGCAAATGTTAATCAAGCCAAAATTAAGTTGTTCATCACTGGTAAAGATGGTGCAGTTCAGTGGAAACCGAGTGGGAAGTTTGAAACTACTTTGGAATTGACAGAAGGTTATAATGTTTTGCTCTAAAATGAAGTAATAATGATATAATGTTTTATGCTTGCCTATGGAGAGGTGGCAGAGTGGTTGAATGCGGCGGACTCGAAATTCGCTATGGCGGCAACGTCATCGTGGGTTCAAATCCCACCCTCTCCG
>JBAVZX010000242.1:0-1552 GCA_049589015.1 Phormidium sp.
TTGACTAGTTCCAGCAATATAAAGTTGGTAAATTTCTGTAAATTTTTCAATTGTAGTATGAGGAATAATGCTTTTGCCAAGTAGTTGTTGTGCAGCATAATTCAGGTAATAAATTTCGCCATTACTATCAACAACTGCCACTCCTATTGGTACTGCTTCTAAAAATTGGGCTAATTTTCTTTCGCTTTCTCGTGCTGTTTCTTCGGCTTTATATTCTAATTCAGCGGTAACTGTATCGTAGTGTGCGGTAGCCGTTTCTAATAAAATTTCTAAGTCGTTTTTTTGGCGTTGTAATTCTATGGTGTGGTAGCCAGCGATCGCAATTGCCGAAGTAATTAATGCTGCTAATGGGGAAATTACAGGTAGCCACCAGCTAGCTAAAAAAGCTAGATAGCTGCCACCGACCAGACTACCTCCCACAACCAAAATTATGATACTAAAACTTACCCATTTTAAGGAAAAATTATCCAGAAATTGTTTCGCTACAAGTAATTTCCAACTCCCTGTTGCGCCGATAAAAGACCAAACTAAAATCCAGAAAATTTCGCTTGGTTCCGACCAAGATTTAATAAAAGGTCTATCATCTAATGCACCACTTAAAATTTGGCTAGTTAAGTTAGCATGAATTACTACTCCTGGGGTTCGTTTGGGGCTACCGAAGGGATTACTACTATAAGGAGTGAAGAATAAATCGTTGAAACTAGAACCAGTAACACCGATTAAAACAATGCGATCGCGCATACTATTTGGCGGTAGGCGGTCTGACAAAATATCTTGCAAGGAAATAGTTTGGAAATTCTGCAAACTGCCTCGATAGTTTAACAAAATTTGATACCCACCAGAGTTAGCACCAACGTATGCACCATCATTCCCAGTAAAAGGCACAAATTTAGCTTTACCTAATCTAAAAAGTTTCTTTTTTGCATCAATCATCTGAAGTTTTATACCGTGACTTTCCAGATAAATTAAAGCTATTTTGGTTCCTAAACTTAATTTGGTTTGCCCTTGGTCAGTTCTGATAGATAGCAACCCTCGCCGCACTTTGCCATCAGAATCTAATACTAAATCTGCGATCGCTACTTGTCCTAATTTGCTTAAAGTAGGTGGGGGTGCGACAGTATTTCCGACTACTTTTTCTACTCCAATTAAGTTAGGTGTAGATTGAAATAATTTAACTAATTCCGCATTACCGGGCGGTACTGGCAAATCTCGATAAATATCTAAACCGATCACTCTTGGCTGTTGGGCTTTCAATTTTTCAATCAATTTTGTTAAAACTGCATCAGAAATCGGCCATTGATTAGTATAGGTAAGATCGGATTCATCAACAGTAACAATTACAATCCGAGAATCAATAGGTTCACGGGGGCGTAGGCGAAAAAATTGATCTAAAGTCGCCCATTCTAAAAGTTGGAATAAACCCAAATAATTCGCAATTATTACTAATCCAGCAGCACTGGGGGTTATAACTAATATACTACGCCATTGGCGAATTATTTTTTTAAGTTTTAACCTCATGGATTTTTGGCATTAGAAAATGAATGCAATTCTC
>JBAVZX010000243.1:0-1909 GCA_049589015.1 Phormidium sp.
AAAGGATTATAAAAAGATTCCCCTCTTTCCGTTAAATTGACATCTAACCAATCATAAATTACTTGAAATTCCCGTCGTGATTGTTCGCAAAGTAACTGCCATGCGTGACGCGAATCTTCCGCACCAGATTGTAATTTTACAACCTCTGTTCTTGCCGTTTCTTGGAAAGTTTCATCCTCATCAAACCGCTTTTTAGCCTTACGGTAAAATTCCACTAGATTGCCTAAATCAACTGCATTAGCAGTAGTCAATGCTTCTGGGCAAACTTCTCTCAAATAAGCAATCAACATTCCAAATTGAGTTCCCCAATCTCCCACATGATTGAGTCTGAGAACATCTTGTCCTTGAAATTCTAAAATCCGGGCAATACAATCACCAATAATTGTTGAACGTAAATGTCCAACGTGCATTTCTTTGGCAATATTGGGGCTAGAAAAATCAACAATTATTCGTTCAGGATTTTTGGTTGGGGAAATTCCTAAACTAGGATCTGTTTGAATAGCATTTACTTGCCCTTCTAAATATTCTGGTTTAATTGTCAAGTTAATAAAACCAGGCCCAGCTATTTCTGGAGTCAGGCAGATATCTGCTATTTCAAGATGTTGAATTATGGTTTCTGCGATCGCCCTTGGTGATTGTTTAAGTTGCTTGGAAAGTCCCAAAGCAGCATTAGATTGATAATCACCAAATTTAGGATTGCTAGCAGATACCAACATCGGATCTACTTCACCATAATCCGTACCAAAAGCTGCAATCAAAGCTTGCTGAAATTTCGTTTTTAGTTGTTCAATAGTGGAATTCATGGGAATCTTTGTTACAAATTAAGCAGCTTCTCTTTTAATTCATGGTATTCATATCCAGCTTCATACTCACATCTAACCAAGTAGAACGAGTAATCGGTGCGCTGGTGGAGATATAGTCTATCCCAGTTTCAGCTACTGTACGAATATTTTCCAAAGTAATGTTGCCTGATGCTTCAATTTTGATCCGATTATTACACTGACGGATAATCTCTACCGCTTGGTACATCATTTCTACTGGCATATTATCTAACATGATAATATCCGCACCATATTCTAGAGCTTCTTTGATTTGATTAATGTTTTCCGTTTCCACTTCAATTGTCAGCGGAAAAGGCATTTGAGCACGAATCCGGGCGATCGCTTTTCCAATTCCACCAGCCGCCTGAATATGATTATCCTTGATCATCACCGCATCATCCAAACCCATACGGTGATTTACCGCCCCCCCCACTTGCGAAGCGTACTTTTCCAATAATCTCAAACCAGGTCTAGTTTTGCGAGTATCCACCAAATTTACGGGTAAATCAGCAATTTTATCCACATATTGCCGAGTCAGAGTCGCAATCCCACTCAAGTGCATCACTATATTTAAAGCTACCCGCTCTCCCATCAATAACGCATCCACAGGGCCATGTATTCGCGCAATCACATCCCTTTTCTCGCACCAAGTTCCCTCAGCAACTATCGGCACAAAGCGAACTTGCTGACTCATCAACTGAAACACCCTAGAAGCAATGGGTAATCCAGCAATGACCCCTGCTTCTTTAGCAATCCACTCCGCCCTACCCACTCGTACCTGTCCTGATAATAGGCTTTGCGTGGTGCGATCGCCTCGCCCCAAATCCTCCAACAACCAATTCTGTAAGATAGAATCCAAAACCAACCAAGATGGCAAAACAGGAGTTCCACTAACCACTTAAATTTTTTCCTCTGTAACTTTTAGTCTTCTGCAGTTAACTTAACTCAAAACCCTCTCCAAAAGCGACTTCCGCACCTGAGAAAAAAAGTTTAGAAAAAGAGTTGACAAACCCGAATAGGATTGGTAGATTAGTAAAGCGGTCGAGAGGAAGCCGAGCGAAAGTGAAGCACTCGAAACGCGCCCGAAC
>JBAVZX010000244.1:0-1796 GCA_049589015.1 Phormidium sp.
TCACAGACTGTTTCTCTTTCCATAACTGACTTTAATATTCGCCAGTGGATTTTGGTACTAACCCAAGTTGCTAGTTATTCAAAAACCCGGTTCCTCTGGTTAAAATTACCCTTGGCTGGAGTTCACCAAGACAATAAACCGGATTTTTAGCTGCGGCGAGGAGTCAAAGCTTTGTAATAGCAACTTGAGTTACTCAGTGGTCTAAAAATAATTGCTGATTTAGCAGTTTGTGGTAAAATGCCATCATCAGAATGGGTAAAAAAAATACCGCAAAGTCCAGAGGCGGTTTTTGTTTGCTGTGACGGGGGAGTATGTCAATGACTTGTTTTACTAGTTTAGATAGATGTATTCTATAATTTTGCGCTTTAATTGACTGTGTATTTGGGTAAAAAGAGCAAAATACAACTAAGAATAAATGTTATTTTATAGCCAATTGGCAAGAGGTTAGAAGCTAATGGCGCAATTGGAAAACCAAACGCAAACTCAGGGTGAAGGCAACCCGCAAACCGCAGAAGAATCACTGAAGCTTTTGACAGAGCAACTGCAAAACATTCAACAAGGTCTAGTAGAGCAGTTGCGCCGAGATGTCAACCAGCTAGAAAGTGAGAAATCTCGCTTAAATACTGAGATTGAACAAATGCGATCGCAGTACCAACAGATACAATCTCAACAGCAGACAGCAGAACAACGAGTCTGGACACAACAGCTGGCTCAGATATTGGCTACCCAGCTGCAAGAAGAGTTAAGACAACAGCAACTTAATCTCCTAGCAGCTAATGCTTCTGGGCCAAGTGGCAACCAAGACGAAAACTCTTACGAGCTACTGGCTGCCCTAAATTCTACTTTGAGTTCTACCTTAAGGGCGCTACAACAAGACATCAACAGTTATCAAAGTAGCTTCTCCCAACAGTTAGGTCGGATGCAAAGCCTAGAACAGCAAGGGGAAGCTATTTTAGAAGCCTTAGTAACTCGCATTAGGCTGCAACTTCAGGAAACCTACCGATCAGAAAGAACTTCTTCTGGGCCGAGAGTAACACCGGGTCGTCGTCCCGCGACGCTGCCGGGGCGTAGTAGTCAGCTGCCGCCCGCAGGTGGCCCAGCACCAACTACCCCAGCGACTCCCACAACACCATCTCCCCAAGCAACAAACTTTAAATTAGGGGTGGTTTTAGTTCTGATTTCTTCTTTGATGTTTTCCTTACAAAACATCGTTGTCAGGGTGCTGTTAAGAGAGCAAAATATCTTTGGCTTATTTAAAGTTGGAGGGTTTATTACTCCGAGCCCTGGTAACTCTTTATTAATTTTGTTGTTGCGAATGATCCTAGTCGCACCCTTAATGGCTTTTGTAGTCGCACCATTGTTTTATAACAATACATGGCGAGATATCAAACATTTGGGGCAAAAAAGTCAGTTCGGTAGACTTTTAAGTGTGATTGGGAGTGGGTTTTTTCTCTTCCTATCGCAATTCTTTATCTATATTGCTTTGGGAAACATTCCCACAGGGGTAGCAACCACAATTTTCTTTGTTTATCCGACGATTACCATTTTGTTGTCTTGGTTCATCTTCCGTGACAAACCCACATTTTTACTGGTTTTGGCCACAATTTCTATTTACATTGGTGGTTTTCTGACGATTCCCAGTTTCACCAAAGGGGCGATGGCTAATGTTACTTTGGGAGTAACAACAGCTATTTTATCTGGAGTGGCTTTTGCGGTTTATGTGGTGTTGATTAAAGTCAGTCGGATGCACCCAATTCCCTTTAGCGTGGTTAACTTTAGTACAATTTTGTTTTTGT
>JBAVZX010000245.1:0-5076 GCA_049589015.1 Phormidium sp.
TCTCAAATACGGTAGGGCATACCGAAATTAACGCTTGTGGAGAGACGACCCTCTACTTTAAACCTGGCAACAGTGCTTAAGCAAGGTCACTCGTTGAATCAAGAATCTCAGTGTCTTTAGACCTGAGAGTGTCAAAAAAGTAATGTTCACCATTGCGAAATTCCGAATGTTGGTGACGCAAATGAATCAACTTTCTGACTAAAGAAATTACACTTTGACCAATTACATCATAAAAATAGTCCCAACGTACTGGACGGAATAACATTGTTCGTCCCGCACCCGCATAAGGAAGGTATTGACACTCTCACCGTCAAGCTGGCGCTGTGACGGGAGATTCTTGTTTCAACGAGTGACCTTGCTTAATCGCCGTTTCCAGGTTTAAGTAGAGGGTCGTCTCTCCACAAGCGTTAATTTCGCTATGCCCTAGCGTATTTGATACATAGCCAAGTATTTGCAGTGCCTTAATTAAGATATTGATTGCAGCATTTTCATCCCTGTCTAAAACTACCCCACACTTACAAGCATGAGTGCGAACTGACAGGGATTTTTTCACCGTTGCGCCACAACTAGAACAATTTTGACTGGTGTAGTGAGGCGGTACCGCAATAGCAACCTTGCCAAATTTAAGAGCGAAATATTGTATCCACTCCCGAAATTGTGACCAAGCTGCATCATTAATTGACTTAGCTAGGTGACGGTTTTTCACCATATTTCGCACTTTTAAGTCCTCAAAAGCTACAATGTCGCTAGACATCACCACGCACCTTGCCGTCTTCACCGCAAAGTCTTTGCGCTGCCTTGATACCTTTAAGTGCTGTCTACCCAATCGGTTAATTGCTCTTTTTCTGTTATTTGAGCCTTTAACCTTTTTGGAAACTCGACGCTGTAACCGCTTCAATCTCTTCTCTGCTTTTCTCAGGTAGCGGGGGTTGTCTACCTTATTGCCTTCGCTATCTGTGTAGAAATGATTCAATCCCACATCCAGCCCAATATTTCTACCCGTTGGCTCTAAGGTTTGCTTAACATCCACGCTAATGCAGAATTGACAATAATACCCATCTGCTCTTTTAATTAATCGCACTCTTTGAATTTGCTCTATTTGGTAAAAGTGCAAATCGTAAGTTCCGATTAATTTGAAAGTACCTATCCCTTTTTTGTCAGTAATGGTGATGGTTTTTCTGTCATCTGAAAGCTTCCATCCTGATTTCTTGTATTCAACAGAACGTTGATTTTTTTTGAATTTGGGGAAACCTTTCTTTCCAGGGGCTTTCTTTTTGCAATTGTCAAAGAAACGAGAGATAGCAGCCCAGCATCTTTCTGCTGATGCCTGTCTAGCTGTCGAGTTGAGTTCCGACGCAAAGGAAAACTCTTTGGCTAATCTCGCAGTGTATTTATTCAGGTCGTAGCCATTTAACCCTCTGTTATCCATCCAATGCCTTAAGCATTTATTGCGAATGAATTGAGAAGTGCGAATCGCTTCATCTATCGCCTGATACTGCTTCGGTTTTCCTTTTAATTTGAACTCGTAGACGATCATGGTTAATCGACCATTACACCAATTTTACTGTAGCACAATCTCACAAAAATATCGATTCGCTACGCTCAAGTAGGGGCGGGTTTATCTAAAGCTCTATTTTTACCAATGTTATTCGATTATAAAAACCCGCCAACACAGTCGCAATTCATCTCCCGTTACAACGCAGTTTAACGGGAGTCTTCTTACTCCATTGAGATAATTTCCCCAAATTAACGGGAGAGCCAAATTCCTTATTCAGTCGTCAACAATCAACACCCGGAGTTTTTGCTAAATTACCAGATTACTAACGCTCTTTCTTTGTTGACGCGCTGATAAACTTCTTGTGTCTGCAAAGCCAACCCAGCCCAACAAAAACGCTGTTTCAAATCGTGGTAAGCATTCTCTACTAAATGCTGCGCTAAACCTGGATTACGCAAAACTTCTAAAATTCCCCAAGCTAAGGAATCGGCATTATTTGTCCAAGTTACAATCCCAGTTTTACCATGTTGTACTACCTCCGGCAAACCGCCTGTATTGGAAACTACCACAGGTACTTTCGCCGCAAAACTTTCTAATGCGACGATGCCAAAAGGTTCATAAAGACTGGGAAAAACAGCACAACTAGCAATTGTTTGAAATTTATTTAAATCTTCATCAGACATGAAGCCAGTAAAACAACAACTGTCCCAAATTCCGATTTGCCAAGCTTGCTGTTTAAGATGATCGGTATTACCGCCACCAATAATCACAATTTTAACTTTTCCTGCCATTTCCCAGATTACTCTAGGTGCAGCATTTAACAGCAACCAAACGCCTTTTTCATGAGAAATTCTGCCGACATAATAGACAATTTTTTCGTCATCTTTGGCAAAGCGGCGACGAAATTCTTGGCGATCGAAACCGTTACCATTTTTCTTTTCGGCGCGAATGCCATTATAAATTACATCTATTTTATCTTCGGGAGTAACTAAAACTCTGCTTACTTCGTGGCGCATATATTCTGTACAAACAATCACTCGCCAAGATTCATAAGTCAGGCGTTTTTCTTTTTCACAAATATAACGTTGTTGATAATTATAAATTCCATTATAACGACCATATTCTGTAGCATGAATCGTCGTTACTAAAGGAATTTTGAAATAATGTTTCAGCGCGATCGCCGCATCTCCCACCAACCAATCATGAGCATGAATGACATCAAATGGCCCCTCTTCCATAATCAGTTTACCGCCATGAATACCCATGCTATTATTCAAATTGCCGATCCAGTGCAGAAAATCATGACCCCAGCTTACTGGTATCCGGTGGATATGTACACCTTCAACCAATTCATACATCGGTGCTTCCCCGAACTCTGATGTAATCAAATGGATTTCATGCCCCAGTTTGACTAATTCCGGGTATAGTTCTGCTACATGGCGAGAAATTCCTCCCACGATTCGCGGCGGAAATTCCCAAGATAACACCAGAATTTTCATCAGTACAATTCCAATAAGCTAAGAGAGTTTAAGTAAGCTACATTACAAACCAATCCTATGAGTATGGTCATTGTAGCTTACTATGTTTAGTTATGTTAAGAAAATCTTTCCCAGGTTGGCTCTAACACTTGGGTTTATTTAAGATTGGCGTGATTTCCTGGCGGAATACCTGCCATGCAGAAACAGCATCAGGATTAGATGATACCGCTTTCTGCATAAGAATAACTCCATCTTGAAACCCAATTATTCCGTATAAGCGATTACCGAATATTTTATCAATAGTTTGCACGCTATCTTGTAAAATTTGGCAATCCGTTTTAAAGGCAACTTGGTATTTCTTTAACTGCCATAAATCTGCGATCGCATAATCTACACTTACCACCTCTCGCCGATCATTACGAAACTGCAAAGCTGGAAACCTAATAATTTCCCGTCTCCCAGACAAATGAGGCACGATATAAGTTGTTGCTGCTACACTCCTATCTGCTGGAATTCTATCTAATTGGCTACGAATACTACCTGCGTGCTTCCACTGAATAGTTATTGGTATATATACCAAAGGACGAATTGAGTCTGGTACTAGGAAAGATAACGAGCGATTTGGGTTAGAAGTAAAAGTAAACACCAGGGAAAGACAGATACAAATTATCCAAAACCGCTGCATCGGTAATTTTAGCAATTTAGGCTGTTTTTCCCACCAATTAACCAAATTACCAATTATTGTTTGAACACCCCGAAACATTGGGTAAGAAAAGAAATTACGCAGCGAGATTAAACCCCTAGCAATTAAATCTCTAACAGGCGCATCAATTAAATTTTCCCTTCCCGCTGCCCACCAAAGAATTGTACCGTAGCAAAGTCCTGGAACCACAGTCATCGCGTAGCGAATATTAATTGCTAATACCGACTGTCCTTGACCCAACAGTAATTTTAGCAAAGGAAAACCTGCGATCGCCCAAGCCGTTGGCGAAAAAGCTGGCACAAAAGCAAAAGGCAACCAATGTGCCAAAAAATAAGTGATAGTACGATCTATGGGCGTGATTAATTCTACAAACAATCGCCAGGGATTCCTCAGCATTCCCCAGATAATTTCTACAGTAGAAGCCTCAGTTCCCTCGGCATACTGACCAAACCTTTCGATCATGAATCGTTGGGAAATATCCGCCGAAAATAGCGGCATGATTAGGTTAGTCAACACCAGCATATAACCAAAAGCCAGAGTACAAACAGCCAAACCAATGCGGGGAAATCTCCGACTAGCAATCATGTAAAAACCAACACCAAATAAACTGATACCGCCATCTTCCCTAACTGCCAAAATCAGAATAGCCAACAAACCAAAAAGCCACCAGCAACGTTTTTCCATAGCCAAGAGCAACCCAAAAATAAATAAGGGTAATTGGCAGATATCATGGAAATTAGAGAGAGTAGGGCCGATAATTGCATTAGCACCATAAAAACTAAAAGTAATTATTGCTGCTATACGTGGTTGCAGATATTGCCTAGCCAAGGAGTACAAAACTAAACCAGCAGCCGTAACCAAAGTAACCTGCAATACAGTTAAGGTTGTAGGAGCGGGAAACAATAAATACAAGGGTATCCAGAGCAACAACGCTGGTGTGAAATGCTGCCCTAACCTGTGATAAAACACCGACGGTACTTCGCCGTTGTGGACTACATTCGTAGATAACTGGGAGGACAGAGAACTTTGAAAAAATCGACCGTGAATACCATTCCAAAACACCTGATTAAATATTCCTTGGTCATAGGAAGCGAAGAACGTGAAATAACGATGCAGAGTTAAACCCAACATCAGCACGAAAAACGCGATCGCCACAGTAATTACCCCTTTCAGGTAGGGATGTTTCCTCCCGTTTAGTACCATCACTCACTTATATTCAACGCCGATGATAAGCCTCTCACATTGCTTGACCTTACTCAAGATATTACCCACAATGGCTTTACCACCCCCGTTTTTACATGGCATCGCCACTGTAGGAGCAAAATAAATTTAGTTTTCAATAGTACCAAGCTCCCTAAGTACCCAGAACACGATAGCTTATAGATATAGAAGTTATAGAT
>JBAVZX010000246.1:0-4412 GCA_049589015.1 Phormidium sp.
TTACAAGAGTTTGACAAGTTGTCTATTGACAAACACCAAAATATTATGTGTATATCTGCTAATAACCAACTAGCTAAATATTCAGATTCCATGCCTAAGTCTTTACCCTGAAATTGGGTGTGGTCAAACTTTTATTGGTTAAGGATAACACTTCAGAAGCTCCAGATGCAGAGAAATGTTATCCAGATCACCAAAGGATTTTGACCACAAACCCTAGAATTAATTGCACCCCTACTTTACTTTTTTCGGGGTGCAGGAGATTCTATGGGATAAAATTCCCTAGTATCTGGTGAATATTCCCAAGCAATTCCTTCTGGATCTCTTCGGCGACTCCATTCGGTAAAACTGGGATCGTCTCTTCTTTTCATCACCGTACTTGAATGTACACGCAATCTTCTAGCTAATTCCGATTGAATCAAAGATTGAAAAATCGGATGTTTTTTGGGAATTGCTTCCTGGGTGTCCTCTGATTCGGGAATATAATCTTCTTCAGACTCTTCTTCCGAATCATCAGGAATTTCAGCGGTATTTTCCGGTACAGGAATTGGTTTTAACAACAACTCTTTTGGTTGACTGAGGTATTGTGTCTCTTCACTACTATCATCCGAATCACTCGCTTCAAATATTTTGCCGAGAGTGTTGGCAGTAATAAAGTAATACACTACACCTTTGTCTTCATAAATGTGTTTTTGGGCAGCAAATTCCTCAGCTTTCGCATCTAAGAACCGTTGGGCTGATCTTCCCGAAAGATTTGCTTTCATGCTCAAGTCTAGTGCAGTTACACATCCTTGGTTTTCTGAGATTAACTGATGGAATAGGGGGTTGAGTTGTCGGCTCAACTTTTGCAATTGATAGCGTTGCCAAATACTCCAAGTACTACTAAGCAAAACTAGGATCAGTAGTATGGGCCAAGCCTTAAATAGGATGATGATCGCGAACGCTATGGGGATAATTAGAACTAGAACGCCTGTGGCGTTGTTGTCGATGTCTCTTTCAACCATGTCCTTTTTTTGCCAATTTAACTTGATGGCAATTCGATAAACTTCTGGCAAAAGTCTACGAAAAGGCTCAGGGGTCAAGGGTATGAGTCTGTGGTTCAGGGTCGGATATTGCTTTTCCCTTTCACCTTTAACCTTGTTCCTTCTTGATTATTCCTTTGCCCTTGTTCAACTAAAAAACTTTTGCAAGAGGTCTATTATTAATCTTGGCAAAGATTGGGATCTTTAATTTGCTTTGTGGCAAATTGTCTTTAGCAATTTTTGCTTTTTGGGCGATCGCCACCCATCTCATATCACAAATAGTACCCAATAACCTAAACTTTGCAAAAATTAACAAACTAGGTACGTTGCTTGAGCCCGAAAGCGGAACAACCTACTTTTTTTTAAGGTTCTCCGACTTCTTTCTTTTCTAGATTGCTAAACAAATCTGCGAGTACCGTATTAGAAAACAAAAAACCTTCGGGATCAGTTAATTTTAATCTGCCAGTTGCGGGTAATTTTTCGCTAGGGGAAAGGGAAATATTTGAGTTATTATTTGCAGATATTTTTACCCAACCTTTTTGATAATGAGGTTGCAGACATTGCCAAATTTTGTCTAAGGTTTCTCTGCCAAATTTTTCGGCTAAATCTGCCAATTCTAAACCTTCTGCTAAGCGCAATCCTAGCATTAAAGTTTCTAGTAAAATATCATTTTCGTCAACTTGGGGAGCGTCTATAATTCCGTCTGAAGCAATTAATTTTTCTACCCAAGCGTAGTATTCTCGCCGTTTTCTGGGGCGAGTAAAACGCTGACGGTTAAGATAACTAGCTGCACCCATGCCAAAAGCATAATAAGGGCGGTTTTCCCAGTAAACTCGATTATGACGGCATTGATGTCCGGGTTGGGCGTAGTTGGAAATTTCGTAATGTTCGTAACCGGAAAGGGTTAAGATTTGTTGGGTGAGGCGGTACATTTGGGCGGTAGTTTCATCGCTGGGTAAGGGTTGCGAACCGGGTTGATAATAGCGACCAAAAGCTGTGCCATCTTCAATGATTAAATCATAAACGGAAATGTGAGTTGGATTGATATCCACAGCCTGTTCTAAACTTTCTTGCCATTGTTCAATTGTTTGTTTCGGTAATCCTGAAATCAAATCAAGGCTAAATTCGGTCGGATTAAGTTGGTGAATTAAATCAATTGCGGCTAAAATATCGGTGGTAGTATGCGATCGCCCACAGACTTGTAACAACTCATCCTGAAAAGCTTGTACACCTAAACTAAATCGGGTAATTCCCGCATTTTTATATCCTTGAATTTGCGGTAAATCAAAAGTTCCCGGATCGATTTCCAAAGAAATTTCCGCATCACTGACAATCCCATATTTATCGGCTAAAATTGTTAAAATTCTGGTGATTTGTTCTGGGGATAATAGGGAAGGAGTGCCGCCGCCGAAGAAGACAGTTGTTAAAGGTTTTCCCTGTGGGTGAGTCGCCGCAATTTCTTGACAGAGGATATCGATATATTGGACAATTGTGCCAGAGTTTTCGCCGCGAGTGCGATCGCCTAGCACCGAAATTGGAAAATCACAATAGAAACAACGCCGCCGACAAAAAGGAATATGAACATAAGCCGCAGTCGGAATATTTAAATCTATGTTGTAATTGTTACTTTTGATAGTTAAATTTGTAGTCATGGAAACATAAAAAACTCAGAAAGGGTTGACTGGAAATGTTACCAAGGATAGAAGAAATTAAAGTCTTAGGAGCTACTAAAAAAAATCTTCATCCCCAAATTCCCAAAAAACTCAAAATTATGATGCAATCCTTAATTACTTCGTAAATACTTGTAAATTAAATTAATTAAGTTGCTCAAAAGAAGGATGAACTATTCTAGGTGTACGGTTTTCCCACCTCCGAAAAAACCAACAACCTACCAAGGAGTATAATAGAACGAGATAAATCTCAAAACCTGAGATTTTTTTTAATGGTTTCTTCATTTTTCCAGAATGAAAACTAAAACACAATCAGCAGCAAAACAATGCTTGACGCAATCATTATTATTTTATTTATCCTAGCAGCAGCTGGTATTGGGTACGACAGCATTGACCTCTTGCCCAGCACTATGCTCAAACCAGTCACCAACATCGAAGGTTTACGAATAGTACTAGCCGGATTTGGTGCCATTATCGGCGCTGCCATTGGCTTGAGTGTCCAGACTACCTATCGTCGTTTGGAAAGAAAAGTGCGAGAAATGCCTGTGGAGGTTCTTTTAACACGCGCCATTGGCTTAGTGCTGGGGTTGCTGGTAGCCAACTTGATGCTAGCCCCAATTTTTCTGCTCCCCATTCCCACTGACTTTGGTTTTATTAAGCCAGTAATTGCGGTTTTGGGCAGTGTGATGTTTGCTGTTACTGGCATCAGTTTAGCCGACACACACGGGCGCAACTTCCTGCGGCTAATTAATCCCCATACAGCAGAAACTTTGCTGGTGGCGGAAGGTACCCTCAAACCTGCGGCGACAAAGGTTTTAGATACTAGTTGCATTATCGATGGTCGGATTGAAGAATTACTCACTACTGGTTTTGTGGAAGGGCAAATTTTAGTACCACAGTTTGTCCTGCGAGAATTGCAACAAGTTGCCGATGCTTCTAACGACCAAAAAAGAGTGCGAGGTCGGCGGGGTTTGGAAATTCTCAACCGGATGAAGGAAGATTACCAGGAAAGAATTGTGATTCACTCGGCTGACTATGAAGATATCCCTACGGTTGATGCTAAATTAGTGCGTTTAGCACAGGAGATTAATGGCACTTTACTAACTAATGATTACAACTTGAGTAAAGTTGCTACTCTGCAAAAAGTACCTGTGTTGAATATCAACGATTTATCCCATGCCATTCGTCCGAGTTACTTACCTGGTGACAGCCTGGATTTAAAAATTATTAAGGAAGGCAAAGAACCTAGTCAAGGTATCGGTTACTTGGATGACGGTACATTGGTTGTAGTTGAAGAGGGTAGTAAATATGTGGGTAGTGAATTGCGAGTGGTAGTAACTTCTGCTTTGCAAACTACTGCCGGAAGGATGATTTTTGCCCGTCCCCAAGCAGTTGAAGGTTTGAAGGTTTGAAAGTTTGATGTTGGCAAGCAAAACTAAAGACTTTTCCCCTCACCCCCCTTGTCTAAAATGCTATTGCACTCTGGGTCTAGGGGGAAATTTATTGCCGAGCTAAGAATTACTGAGTTTAATATGTTTTGTTTATTAATCCGAGATATATAATTAGGACTAGCTGAATTTTGGGATCACCTTTATGGTTGAACTTTCATTCAAGAATTTGTCTGTATGGTGAGTAAAATTTATAGCTTTCGGGGGAATAACTAGACAAAGCTAGGTGAATTTCTGTAAAATCCTTGTAATTGTATTCTTAATATCAATTTCTC
>JBAVZX010000247.1:0-4345 GCA_049589015.1 Phormidium sp.
ATCTAGTAATAAACCGACGATCCCCACATAAATTAACGCTAAAATCAATTGACTTATTTGCGAATTATTGTAAGCATCCCAGATGAAAAAGCCAATTCCTACACCACCAACTAACATTTCTGCGGCAACAATTGCTAACCAAGATAAGCCAATGCCAATTCTTAAACCTGTGAAAATATAAGGAACTGTCGCCGGAAATAGGATGTTTAAGAAATAATCCTGACTGGAAAGTTGCAATACTCTAGCAACGTTTCTGTAATCTTCCGGTAACTGTTGAACCCCGACCATTGTATTAATAATAATTGGCCAAATTGAAGTAATAAAAATTACGAAAATTGCTGAAGGTTCATTTTGATTAATCGCAGCTAAAGCAATAGGCAACCAAGCTAGAGGCGGAATAGTCCGCAAAACTTGGAAAATCGGGTCTACTGCTTCGTAGAGGAATTTATTTGCACCAACTACAATACCAACAAAAATGCCAACAATGGCAGATAAAGAAAACCCGATAGCGACTCGTTTGAGGCTTTCAATTATTTGTAATCCTAAACCTTTGTCGATACCGCCATTATCAAAAAAAGGATTGATAATGTAAGGATCGAATGTGTCATTGAAAACTTGAATTGGCCCAGGTAATCCCTTAGAACCGGGAGGACAAATAAGTTGCCAAACTACTAAAAAAAGTATCAGGGCAAAAAGTGGCCGAATAACTTTATTTGAGTGTTTGCGCCAAAATTTAGTAAAACTAGTCTGGGGCTTGCGGCTATAAATTCTGCCGTTTGTTCTGGCTGTCATGTTGTTTCCTTCGATTGGGTGTTAGGTAGTTGGTAGTTGGTAATTGGTAGATTTTACCCATTACTTAATCAGGAATTAAGCTTTTTTAATTGCTAGACTCTTGAGGTATTCTTGAGGGTTTTCTGGGTCGAATTTCACACCATCGAAGAATGTTTCTATTCCGCGAGAGGTACTAGTAGGAATTTCGGTTTCGGGAACTGCGATCGCTTTTGCCGCTTCTTTCCACAAATCTTCCCGATTCACTTTATCAACTAATTCTTTAATGTTGGTATCAGCTGGAATATATCCCCAGCGAATGTTTTCAGTTAAAAACCACAAATCATGACTCTTGTAAGGATAGGAAGCGTTATTTGCCCAGAATTTCATTAACAATGGGCTATTTTGAGCAACTGGACGACCATCGCCATACTCAATATTACCTTTGGAACGTTCAATAATATCTTTTGCTGGTGCGCCAGTCCACTTTTTCTGCGAAAGAATTTTGCACATTTCTTCTTTATTTTCGGCTTTGTCGCACCATTGTTGAGCTTCTAGAACTGCCATTAATAACGCTTTGGCTGCTTTGGGATTTTTATCTACCCAATCTTGACGCATAGCAAAAGCTTTTTCTGGGTGATCTTCCCACAATTCACCTGTTACTAATGCAGTGTAACCTAAGCCTTGGTTAATTAATTGCGCGTTCCAAGGTTCACCAACGCAGAAAGTTTCCATACTGCCGCTTCTCATGTTAGCTACCATTTGCGCTGGAGGTACAGGAATTACCGAAATATCTTGGTCGGGATTAATACCGCCAGCAGCTAACCAATAACGCATCCAAAGGTCGTGAGTTCCACCAGGAAAAGTTATCGCTGCTTTCAGGTCAGTTTTACCAGTAGATTTGGCTTTACTGAAAGCATCTTTCAATCCTTTGCTGTCTAACCCAACTTTAAACTCTTTGTAGTTATTGGCAATAGAAATAGCTTGTCCGTTAGTATTTAACCGCGCCAAAAGATACATTGGAACTGGCTGTTTGTTTTTCGTTTGTCCCAAGGTCATAAAGTAAGGCATTGGGCTTAAAATATGCGCCCCGTCAATTCCCCCACCTGCGGAACCTGTTTCTAAATTATCGCGAGTTACAGGCCAAGATGCTTGCTTGAGAACTTCCACATCTTTCATGCCGTATTTGTCGAAAAATCCCTTTTCTTTGGCGATGATTAAAGGTGCGGAATCAGTTAAAGCAATAAATCCTAATTTAGCAGTTGTTACTTCTGGTGTATCACTAGGATTGACGTTTACTGCTGGTACTGCACTTGGGGAAGAATTTGCAGTAGTGTTGGTGTTTGCTGCGGTGTTGGTATTGGTATTGGTGGCGTTATTTGTGCCAGAAGTACAACCATGTACGAGTAATGTTCCGGCGGCGGTGATTCCGGCTGTGAATAAAAATTTTCTTCGGGAATACTTGGACATTTGCTTTAACTCCGGTGGTAAATTAACTAATAGTGAGAGAAGGTTTTGGCGATCGACTCCGGGCTAGCAAAATTTAGTTAAATTTTAATTATTGTTGCTAGGGAGTTCGGTAATTTAAGATGCAGAATTAGAATTTCAGCTAAAAATTACGGCTTGATTTCTGCACCAAAATGTTTAATTAATAACTCACGTAATACGGCTTTTAAGTCTTCACAAGGAACACTTTTTCTGATGCAAGTTCCTAACTGGGCATCTTTACTCAGATCTTGCATCAAGAGGCAGAGCCTCTGTGTTTCGTTCCCAGGTTGAACCTGGGAACGAGATCTGAGAGGTTCTACCTCCCTTGGTGCAAGATCTGAGTTTACCGACTTTTGTTAAACAATGTTGTCTTCGATTGACTGTTCGTTGCTAATAAGCTATCTGGGCTGACTATGAATTTTCGTATCAGTTTTTACAAATTTTTACATTAAATGAATTTTTTACATTTGTATGATGCTTTTTTTACATGGATGATTGGCGATCGCTGCTGAATTGCAAATATTGAATAATCTTGATTCGATAACTACATCAGTCATGGGTTAGCGTAACAGCCTATACAAATCTTCCCGAACAGGTGATTTACCTTGTAGGGGGCTGGGAGGTCATCCTGTTCCCCCTTCCCTGTTCCCTTTCTTCATATAATTGGGAGTTTGAGAAGTTGAATTTTTTAGCTAAAGCAACGATCGCAGCAACACAAGAAAATTGGTCATTGCTAAACCAATGTTTACAACATTTGCTACAGTCGGAAAGTTTAGCAGCAAGTAATAATCAGCAAATTCTCAATTGGGCTGTCGAGATTTTAACCTGGGGAGATTTTCAGGATCGCTGGGATGTGGCGAAGCTTTTTCCTAGTTTTGGTCAACAGGCGATCGCACCTTTAATTGATTTTTTGCAAGATGAAGAAACCGATGAGGAATTACGCTGGTTTGCTGCGAGAATTTTGGGTGATTTTCATGATTCGGCTGTAATTTCAGGTTTGGTTGATCTGTTAAAAAACTCGGAAAGTGAAGAATTAACTGCAATGGCGACGACGGCTTTGGCTAATCAGGGAAAAATTGCAATTACGGCTTTAACAGATTTGTTAAATCAAGAAAAATGGCGAATTTTAGCAGTGCGAGGTCTTGCCCATATTCGCACTAAGGAAACAATTATTCCGTTATTATCTGTGGTTAATGATTCCCAGGTGTTAGTCAGGACAATAGCAATTGAAGCTTTGGGTAGTTTTCATGATCCGCTAGTTTTACCTGTGCTTTTAGCTGGTTTAAAAGATGTGGCGGCGAGTGTGAGAAAAGAAGCAGTAATTGCTTTGGGTGTTCGCTGTGATTTAAAAGATCGGTTAAATTTGGTTAAGGTTTTAAAGCCTTTGTTGTGGGATTTTAATCTTGATGTTTGTCAACAGGCGGCGATCGCTTTGGGACGTTGGGGAACTGATGAAGCTGCTGATGCTTTGTTTTCTTTGTGGGAATCAGCGGTGACTCCTTTACCTCTACAGTTACAAGCAATTCGGGCTTTGGTGTGGGTGGAAACACCACAGGCGATCGCATATTTAAAGCAAGTTTTTCAGCAAGATTTTGCTGATTCTGATCGACAGATGGATTCTCAATTGTTGATTTGGCAAGAGGTAATTACTGTTTTAGGTCAAGTGCAAGCGGCTAATTTAATTCCCCTCGCTACGCAGGTTTTAATTGAGTTGCTAAATTCCCGACATCGGGCGATGAATTTTGCGGAAATTCGCCAAAAGTTAGCTATTAGTTTGGGTTTGTTGGCAGATCCCCAAGCTGTAGATTGTTTGCAGTTTTTGTTGTAGGATCAAGATGTGGTGGTGCAGTTACACGCGATCGCTGCTTTGAAAAAATTTCCTTATGCGATCGGACAATTTTAGAATTTTTTGGTGATGAATTTCTCAAGGCTTTTCACAACGTTTCAATCCCTGATAGGGATTAATTGAAATTGCAATAGAATTGGAGCCGGATTATCTATTACTTTTATTGTTTCAATCCCTGATAGGGATTAATTGAAATTGCAATTCTCTTCAAGACCAGGCAATTCAAATTGCCCTCGTTTCAAT